>NZ_JBSGEL010000067.1:0-40664 GCF_053602875.1 Kitasatospora sp. NPDC004289
TTAATGGATTTCTTAGGTGTGATTTACCTATGTGGTTGTTCAACCGCTGCGGCGCAGCGGTTGAACACCCTGATCGGACCCCCTGGTTGCTGGCCTTGGCCGATCGCCCCCTGCGATACTGCGGGGTATCCATGCCGTGTCGAGTACGCCGTCCCACCTCTCGCGCGACCCGTGCTCCACGGCGGGGATCGTTCCCCGACCACGGGTCCCGCCGATTGCGGCGCCGCCCGGCGGCCGCCCGGCCGATCTTCCTGAAACGCAAACTGTTGCGCCGTGTCGTGATTCCCGCGTTCTCACCACAGGAATTCCCGGGGCGCCGACACGGCGGTGGACGCAAGGGATCCTGCGATGACCTACGGCACTCCTTTTACCGGAACTCCTTATTCGATCGTCTGCAACGGGTGCGGGATGCGCACGCAGGACGACGGGGTGATCGCCTTCTGCCCCATGTGCGGCGAGGCGTCGCTGCTGGAGACGGAGTACCAGGACGGCCCGCTAGAGGCGGCACCGGGCGCCTCCGGCCTGTTCCGCTACCGCGACTGGCTGCCGGTGCGCCAGGAGGTGCCCGGGTCGAGCGTCCCGGCCGTCTACCGATGTCGCGGCCTGGGCTCGGCCCTGGGCCTGAGCGAGCTGTGGGTCGCCTTCAGCGGCTACTGGCCAGAGCGCGGCTGCCACATGGAGTCCGGCACCTTCAAGGAGCTGGAGGCCTTCACCGTCCTCGCGCGGACCCCTGCCGATGCCGGCGTCATGGTGATCGCCTCGGCGGGCAACACCGCAGCCGCCTTCGCGGTCGGCTCCCGGGACCTGGACTTCCCCTGCGTGCTGATCGTACCCGAGCGGGCGCTGCCGGCCCTGGCCGTGCCCGGCGGCGTCGGAAAGAAGGTCCGGATCATCGGCGTCAAGGATGCGACCTACAACGACGCGATCGCCTTCAGCCGGGCCGTGACCGCCACTTCCCCGGAGTTCTTCGCCGAGGGCGGGGTTCGCAACGTCGGGCGCCGCGACGGGCTGGCCGTCGTCCTGCTCGCCGCCTTCGAGGAGATGGGCGCGCTGCCCGACTACTACGTTCAGGGGGTCGGCAGCGGGGCTGGAGCGATCGCCGTCGACCAGGCCGCCCGCCGGATCGTCGCAGCGGGCGGCAGCGGGACCACCCCGCGTCTGTTGCTCTGCCAGAACACCGAGTTCGCACCGCTGCACGCCCTCTGGCGCAGCGGCAAGTGGACCTCCGCCGACGGCGCGGGCCAGCGCGAGGCCTATGCCCCCGAACTGCTCAACGCCACACCGCCGTTCCACGTGCTCGGCGGGGTCCGGCAGATCCTGACCCACAGCTCGGGCGACGTGCTGGTCGCCGACCGTCGGGAGGCGTTGGCTGCGGCGGCACTGTTCGAGGAGACCGAGGGGATCGACATCGAGCCGGCCGCGTCGATGGCGGTGGCTTGTCTGCGGCGTGCGGTGGACGAGGGGCAGGTGCCCCGGGATGCACGGATCCTGCTCAATGTCACCGGCGGGGGCCGGCGACGGGTGCGCGCCGAGCTGGCCGCCGGAGACGTGAACGCCTGGGTGGTGGGCCGGGAGAGCGCGCCCGAGGTGATCGCCGCGGAGCTGCTGGACTCACTCGCCTGAGGCCCGCCTCGGTGGGCGAGGCGATATCGGCTCAAACCACTACCGCGCCCACTCGCGTTCTGCCTTTGCAGGTGCAGCAGTTGGCACCCTTGCCCCTATGTGGCACCACGACGGGTGCCACGCCGTTGGCGAGCCGGCATCGCTCACCATGGCCGATGAGACTCCGGCAGGGGCACCTGGGCGAGGACGTCATCACCGCCCAGGAGAAGCCTGCACCGTGCCCCTCTGCACGAAGATCCGGGCCCGTGGGCCGGTCGGCTGCCCCCATGCCCAGCCCGACGCCCGTCGCCTTCGCCAGGGACAAGGCCAGGTTGCTCAAGCCTCGGTACGCGCCCCAACCGCGCCATCTCCCGCTGCGAAGCCCGCACATGATGGGCGATCAACTCCCAAGCCCAGCGCCGTGCCTCCATCCCGCTCAACGGGCAGGTGACGACGCTTCAGCGGTGTTCAACTGCGGTGGTACCGCAGTTGAACGCGCGGGTGGGTACGGGATACGGCGCCATGATGCGCCCCGCCCCACCTCGCCACCACCCTGTGGAGGCCTCTCCTCCCTGCCCCCACACCGACCACCACCCGCAAGAGGACACGACTCCCCGGTCGATTGACAACACCCATTGGTGCAGGATCCTATTGTGCTAGTGTCCTAGATGAAGTGAGCTTTGGGTGATCGACTTCCATCTGGATTCCCGCTCCGGGGTCCCGCCGTACATGCAGTTGGTCCAACAGGTACGCCAAGCCCTGCGGCTCGGCCTACTGCGCGAGGGCGACCGCCTGCCTACGGTCAAGGACGTCGCAGCGGGCGTCGCCATCAACCCGAATACCGTGCTCAAGGCCTACCGAGAGCTCGAACACGAAGGACTGGTCTCGCCGAAGCCGGGCGTGGGAACGTTCGTCACCCGCAGCCTCAGTGACGACTCGCTCGCCGCCCACGAACCGCTGCGCCAGGAACTGCGCCAATGGCTGGCCAAGGCACGCGCCGCAAACATCGACGAAGAGAGCATCAAGGCCCTCTTCCTCACCACCTTCCTCACAGATGACGAGGAGCAATGAGCACACCAGTACTCGAAGCCGAAGGGCTGACGAAGCGCTACGGCAACCGCACCGCGCTCGGCGACTGCACGCTGAGCGTCCCCCCGGGGCACGTGGTCGGTCTGGTCGGCCCGAACGGGGCCGGCAAGTCCACGCTGCTCAACCTGGCCAGCGGGCAGCTGACTCCGACCTCGGGGACCATCCGCGTCATCGGCCAGCGGCCGGCCGCAGGACCGCAGCAGCTCGCCCAGGTCGGATTCGTCGCCCAGGACACCCCGGTCTACGCCGCGCTGTCTGTCGCCGATCACCTGCGCTTCGGCGCAAAGATGAACCCGGGTTGGGACCAGCGCGCCGCCGAGCGCCGCATCGAGCAGCTCGGACTCGACATGGGGCAGAAGGCCGGCCGACTCTCGGGCGGCCAGCGCGCCCAGCTGGCGCTGACCCTCGCCGCGGCGAAGCAGCCCGAACTGCTGCTGCTCGACGAGCCGGTCGCCGCCCTCGACCCGCTGGCCCGGCGCTCGTTCCTGCAAGGCCTCATGGAGTTCGCCGGGGAGCGTGAGGGTCGGAGCATCATCCTGTCCTCGCATGTCATCGCCGACCTGGAGCGGGTCTGTGACTACCTGATCCTGCTCTCCAAGTCCCGTGTCCAGCTGGCCGGTCCGAGCGACGACCTGATCGCCGAGCACTACCGGATCATCGGTCCTCCGCGGAACGCGTCAGCACTGCCGGGGGGCCTGGAGGTCATCCAGGAGGACCACACCGGCCGCCAGAGCACCTTCATCGTCCGCACCTCGACGCCGCTGCCCGCCGGGGACTGGCGCGCCGAGCACCTCGACCTCGAGGACCTGGTGCTGGCGTACATGGCACGCGACCCGCGGCAGCCGGGCCGGCAACGGCAGCCGGCCGCGGAAACCCACGAATCGAGCAAGGGTAAGTCCTTCGCGGACTCGCAGGACGTGGAGAGTCTCTGATGATCTGGATTACCTGGCGCCAGTTCCGTACCCAGGCGATCGTCGGCGCCGCAGCCTTCGGCGTCGGCGCGATCTACCTGCTGCTGCTCGGTCTGAGCATCCGGAGCAACTACGACAGCAGCGTGGCGGGCTGCATTGCGAACGGCTGCGCCCCCGGCATCGTCTCGGGCTTCGAGGCCCGCTACGACACCGTCATCTCCATCACGGACCTGGTCCTCATGGCGGTGCCCGGACTCCTGGGCGTCTTCTGGGGTGCGCCCCTGATCAGCTCGGAGCTGGCAGCCGGCACGCACCGGCTGGCCTGGCACCAGAGCGTGACCCGTACCCGATGGCTTGCGGTGAAGCTGCTGGTCGTCGGTCTGACCTCGGTGGCCATCACCGGGCTGCTCGGCCTGCTGCTGAGCTGGGGCGCCGGCGAGTACGACACGCTCAAGGCCGCCAAGTTCTCCACTCTGATCTTCGGCGCCCGCGGCGTAGTGCCGTTCACGTACGCAGCCTTCGCCTTCGCCCTCGGGGCCGCAGCCGGCCTGCTGCTGCGCCGCCCGGTCGCCGCCATGGCCCTGACCTTGGCTGTCTTCGCCGCCGCGCAGTTCACGGTGCCGACGCTGCTGCGGCCCAACTACCTGACGCCGCACACCGCGAACATCCGCCTGGACAAGACCACCCTGAGCCACGCCGAGGGCATCATCCTGAACGGCTCCTCCCTCACCATCGGCGGAATCACCCTTCCCGATGCCTGGGTCATCTCCACTGGCCCCGCGCTCGCTTCGACCGGGCAGCCGCCGAACGCGGACAAGCTCGCCGAGTGCACCTCCCCGGGCCAGCACGAGCAGACGGTCAGCTGCCTGGCCTCGCTGGACATGCACGTGTCCGCCACCTACCAGCCGAACACCCGGTACTGGCCCTTCCAGTTCATCGAGGCGGGGATCTACCTGGCCGCCACCGCGCTGCTCGCGTTCTTCAGCTTCTGGTGGGTCCGCCGCCGGATCGCCTGAACAGACCGAACCCCGGGTGGGCCGCCGGCACGACGCGGAGCCCACCCGGGGTTCGACCGGGATCGGTACAACGGACCAGGGGTCAGGTGTCGGACCTCAGGAAGCAGAGGCCTGCCGGTCGTCCGGCAACCCGCGTACCACCCGCTCGTCCAACTCCTGTGCGAAATCCTCCCAAGTCTCGGCGTACTGCCGGGCGAGGTCCACCACCTGGGCGCCGCAGTGCGGCGGGACCGCGGAGATCAATTCCGACCACTCCCGTGCCGCGATCGCGTTCTGCCGGAGCAGGCGCAGCAGTTGGCGCCCCTCCTCCTTGTGCCGCAGCGACGGGTCCCGCAGCAGCTTCTCAAGAACGGTGTCCGGGTTCGAATGCACCCGGTGCGCTCTTCGCTCGACTCTCGCCCGGCCCGCACACCGGGGTGTCCCACTGAGAGCATCGGAAGCACCGGGCTCCCCTTGAGCGCCGGCCACATCGGTTGCTTCGGCGGCCGGGGCAGCGACGGGTGACTCGCCTCTGGCGAGTCTGCGGCGCACGTCGCTCACCGTGGTGGGGGAGATTCCAGCTAGCCGCGCCACCTCACGCAACGACGCCAACGGACGCTCCGCGATCAACTCCGCCGCCCGCTGCCGCCCCTCTACTCCGCTCAAGGGACGAACCTTCCCGTCCCGCCCCACCCGCGCGTTCAACTGCGGCGCCGCCTCGGTTGAACGCCGCCGAAGCGTCGCCACCGTCCGTGCCCCCAGCCCTGCGGCCCGCGCAATCGCCCGGTCCGACATATACGGATGCGACGCCATGATCCGCCCCGCCGCCGCCCGCCGATCCGCATGCGACAAGGGCAGGCCGTGCAAGACATTCATCTCGACCGCACGAAGGAACGCATCCTCCGCGTTCCCGTCGAAGAACTCGACCTCGATCGACTCCCGCCCCCGCAACACCGCCGCCATCAAACGGTGCATACCATCCACAACTCGCATGGAACCGCGCTCCACCAGAATTGGTGGAAGATCCGAATCCACTTCCGCCAACCGCGCCACATGATCCGCGTCCCGACCACCCGAACGCGGAGACTCTCCAAGCGCCAACATCGCGACCGGAACCGTCACGACCTGGCGGCGACCCGAGTCGGCACTGCTGGCGGCATCCACCGGCTCAGGCACGTACTCGATCAACTGACCCACAACATTCCCCCGTACGTCCGGCAACACAGCACCTGGTCCCCTCAGGCCTCACCGCAACTCCAGCCGACCGCAACGTCGGCTTGCGACCAATCGACCGCTGGGTCCTCGCTGGTCCCCCCACCTGGGCGTGTCCCAGCGATAGCCGCGCAGAACACTCGGCTCAATCGTCACTCTCGCATCAACCTCTGTCGAGGCGTCAGATCCGGTCGGGAGAACCAGCGTTGAAAACGTGATGTCGCGGGGAGAGTACACCGACTACACCGATGTCGCCGATCATTCAGGCTCTTATGACCTGCCGTCAGGGCCTCTTCACCCAGCCGGACACGAGTCCTCCGCCCTCGCAGACCCGCCTGGCGCCGGCCTGCCGGACCCACCCATGGCGCTTGAGCAGCGCCGCAACACCCTGGACGGTGTAGCACGCGTCGAATCGCTCCTCCAGCAGCAGCCGGATCCGGTTGAGCGTCCACTCGCTGTCAGGCCAGCCGTGTGCCTCGGCCCCCCTGGCCAGTTCCAGCTCGAACTCGGTGAACAGCTCCTCCGCCAGTAGCGGCAACGAGGCCGCCCCCTTGGACGCCAACGCCCTCAGCCCGTCGCGCAGCCAGGCTTGGCGCCACCGCTGGACGGAGCGCACATGCACCCGCAGCCGCTTGGCGATGGCGGCATTGTCATCGCCCCTGACGAATGCGTCCGCGGCCAGCCTGCGGATCTCCTCGCGGAAAGCCCGACGCTCGTCGGACAGCCCGCCCCCCTGCGCATACCTCACAAATAGTGTTGTACCGCGCGCTTCGCCGTCTGTGTACTCTGCGGCGACAACGCGGGTTCAACTCCGGGCCGCCCGGCCGCGATGGGCAGTCGCTCCGGCAGCGGCCGGGCCCGGCGGTGAACGCTTGATCCGAACCCCCGCCCGGTGCCATCGTGGGCGCGGCGGAGCCGGACGGCGGCCCCGTGGGCCGGTGCTGACGGCCCGGTGTCCACCCAGGTGCTGACAGCCCGGTGTCCACCCAGGCCCGCTCCCCTCCCGGACTCTTCCCGGACAGAGTCGGGCACTCTCCGCCCGGAACGACCACCAACGAGGTTGCGCCATGCCGCTTGTGTCCACCAATGGGATCCAGCTCAACTACCAGCGCACCGGCCGCGGGGAGCCCGTACTCCTCATCATGGGAACCGGCGCCGCAGGGCGGGTCTGGACCATCCACCAGACGCCGGCGCTGAACCGGGCCGGCTACGAGACCATCGTCTTCGACAACCGTGGCATCGCCCCCTCGGACGCACCCCCCGGGCGGTATTCGCTCGCCGACATGGTCGCCGACACCAAGGGGCTGGTCGAGGCCCTCGATCTCGGTCCGTGCCGCATCGTAGGGACGTCGCTGGGCGCCGTGATCGCCCAGGAGCTCGCGATCGAGGCGCCGCACCTGGTGCGCTCGGCCGTCCTGCTCGCCACCCGAGCCCGTTCGGACGCCTTCCGCCGGGCCCAGTCGGCGGCCGAGCAAGCCATGCGGGACAGCGGTGTACGGCTACCCGCCAGGTACGAGGCCGCCCAGACCGCCCAGCAGATGCTCTCCCCCGCGACCCTGAACGACGATGTGGCCGTGGCCGGTTGGCTGGACGTGCTCGAGTTGAGCGGCGGCGAGAGCGCCGCCGCGGGCCAGGCGTGGGTCGACACTCTCAGCGACCGGCGCGAAGCGCTGGGCCGCATCGCCGCGCCTTGCCGGGTGATCGCCTTCGCCGACGACCTGATCTGTCCACCGCACCTGGTCGCCGAGGTGGCCGAGGCCATCCCGGACTGCGATCTGGTCGAGATCCCGCGCTGCGGCCACCTCGGCAACCTGGAGCGTCCGGAGCCGGTCAACACCGCGATCACCGAGTTCTTCGACAAGAACTGACGTTCCGACACCTATCTGAGGCAGGCTCATCCATGGCGATCACCGGCGACCGGGCGAAGGGCCCGGGGCGGGTCCGGCTCAACGACGACTCGATCACCCGGCAGAAGGTCAAACCAGGCACCACGCGGCGGATCCTGCCCTACATCACGCGCTACCGCTGGCCATTGACCCTGCTCCTCGTGGCCACCCTCGCCGACGCGGCCATCGCGGCCGCCAACCCGCTGATCCTCAAGATGATCATCGACGACGGCATCCTGCCAGGACACACCGCCACCGTGGTGCGGCTCTGCCTTGCCGTTGCGGCCCTGGCCTTGGTCGACGCACTGGCCGTCTACCTGCAGACCTGGTGCTCCGGACGGGTCGGCGAGGGCCTCGTATACGACCTGCGGACCACCGTCTTCGCGCACGTCCAGCGCCAACCGTTGGCGTTCTTCACCCGTGCCCAGACCGGCTCGCTGGTCAGCCGTCTCAACTCCGACGTCATCGGCGCCCGGCAAGCCGTCACCACTCTGCTCACCCAGTCGATCTCGGCCCTGCTGACCCTGGTCCTCGTGCTCGGCACGATGTTCGTCCTCTCGTGGCAGATAACCGCCGCTGCCCTGGTGATGATCGCGGTCTTCCTGCTCCCCGTGCGGCTCATCGCCCGCCGGTTGCAGCGGCTCACCCGCGAGACCATGCAACTGGACGCCGAGTTGGGCTCGATGATGAACGAACGCTTCAACGTCTCGGGCGCGATGCTCGCCAAGCTCTACGGCCGCACCCTGGAGGACTCCAGCCTCTTCGCCACCAAGGCCGGCCGGGTCCGCGACGTCACCGTCGCCGCGGTTGTCCACTCACGGCTGCTGTTCATCATCCTCGGCCTGATCACCGGATTCACCACCGCCCTGGTCTACGGCCTGGGTGGCAGCCTCACCATCGACGGCACCTTCGCGTTCGGCACCCTGATCGCCATGGTCACCCTGCTGCTGCGGCTCTACGGGCCGGTCAACCAGCTCGCCAGCATGCAGGTCACCGTGCTGACCACGCTGGTCAGCTTCGACCGCGTCTTCGAGATCCTCGACCTCGAACCACTCATCTCCGAGCGCCCCGGCGCCCGCGAGCTGCCCGCCCGTGCCACCCCGGACACCGCCGCCCCCGACATCGAGTTCGACGGGGTCCGCTTCCGCTACCCCTCTGCCGACGAGGTCTCCCTCGCCTCCCTGGAGTCCATCGGACTGCGCCGCCCCGAACGGACCAGCAACTCCTGGACCCTGCACGACCTGAGCTTCCGCGCCCCGGCTGGAAAGCTCACCGCCTTGGTCGGCCCCTCTGGCGCCGGAAAGACCACCATCACCCAGATGGTTCCCCGACTCTACGACCCCACCGAGGGTGCGGTCAGGATCGGCGGCCACGACCTCCGCGAGCTCACCCTGCAGTCCCTCGCCGACACGGTCGGCGTGGTCACCCAGGACGCCCATCTCTTCCACGACACACTGCGCGCCAACCTCGAGTACGCCCGGCCCGGAGCGAGCGAGCGGGAGCTGATCGCGGCCTGCGAGGCCGCACTGATCTGGGACACCATCAACGCCCTCCCGGACGGCCTGGACACCGTGGTCGGTGACCGCGGCTACCGGCTCTCCGGCGGCGAGAAGCAGCGGATCTCGCTGGCCCGGCTCCTGCTCAAGGCACCGCCGATCGTCGTCCTGGACGAGGCCACCGCCCACCTCGACTCCGAATCGGAGGCAGCCATCCAGCACGCGCTGCGAACCGCCTTGACCGGGCGGACCTCGCTGGTCATCGCCCACAGGCTCTCCACCATCCGCGAGGCCGACCAGATCCTGGTCGTCGAGGACGGCCGGATCCGCGAAAGCGGGACGCACGACGAACTGCTGGCCGCCGCCGGCCTCTACGCCGACCTCTACCGCACCCAGTTCGCCCCGCAGTCCCCCAAGCCCGCCGGGCCCGTCGCCGAACTCCACTGACCTGGCGCCCCGCACGACCGTGGTGGCCGCCCCGATCCCTCGGGACGGCCACCACGGTGTTCCGCTCCCAGTCCGCCCGCCTCATCCGGGGTTCCTCGGAAGCGGGTTCGTGTGGCGTGTGGGGTGGTGTCAGTGGGTGTAACGGGTTGGTCGTTCGGCATCTCCACGGGCGCGGTGATGGGTACCCTCCGGGGAACTGTGGTCCGTTGGTGGGGAGTTGCGTTCGTGGTCCGTGGTGGCAAGGACGGCAGGGGCTTTTCGGGGGCGGGCACCGGTCGGCATGCCGGCAATGGTTCGGTGGTCGCGAGCGGGCAGGGGTCGCTGGCGGTCGGCGGCGACAACTTCGGGCCGGTGTCGATCAGTACCGGCCCGGTTGTCAACGCTGCGCCGCGTGAGCCGGCTGCGTGGCCTTGCCAGGTCGGCCGGATCCCGCCCCGGGCGGGTTCGTTCCAGGACCGGGCGGAGGCGGTGCGGCTGGCCGCGGTCCTGGAGGGCGGCGGAACGGCGGTGATCGGGGGCAGCGCCGCAGCTGGCCCGGCCGGGGAGGTGCGGGTGGGCGGGGTGCTGACCGGCCTCGGCGGGGTTGGGAAGACGCAGTTGGCCGCGGACTACGCCCGCACCTCCTGGGCGGGCGGTGGGCTGGATGTGCTGGTGTGGATCACCGCCGCCAGCCGCGCCGCGGTCGCCGACGGGCTCACGCAGGCCGGCACCAAACTGCTGGGCGCCGAACCGGAAGGCGCCGCGGAGGCGTTCCTGGCGTGGCTGGAGCCCAAGGCCGAGACGCGGCCGTGCCGCTGGCTCGTCGTGTTCGACGACATCGGCGATCCGGAGGACCTGACCGGCTGGTGGCCGCCGCCGAGCCCCAACGGCCGGACCCTGGTGACCACCCGGCGCCGCGACGCCGCGCTGACCGGCGGCGGACGCCGCCTGGTGGAGGTCGGCCTGTTCACCCCGGACGAGGCCACGACCTTCCTCACAACAGCCCTCGCCGCCCGCGGCCGGCACGAACCCGACAGTGAACTGCGCGCCCTGGCCGCCGACCTCGGACACCTGCCACTCGCCCTGTCGCAGGCCGCCGCCTACCTCATCGACGCCGGCGTCACCGCCACCGCCTACCGCGCCCTTCTCGCCGACCGCACCCGCACCCTCACCGACACCGCCCCACGACCCCTGCCCGACGAACAGCCCCACACCCTCGCCGCCACCTGGACCCTGTCCATCGAACGGGCCAACACCCTGACCCCGGCTGGCCTGGCCGAACCGATGCTGCGCCTGGCCGCGTTCCTCGACCCCAACGGCATCCCCCAAGCAGCCCTGACGAGCACCCCCGCCCTCACCTACCTCGCGGCCGGCCTTGACCGCCCCGTCCCGGAGCGCCGACGCCGGTGGTGGTGGCCACGCCGACGGCCGCAGACCGTCGTCGCCAGCGTCACGCAGACCGAGGCCGTAGGCGCCCTGCGGGCGCTGCACCGGCTCGGCCTCATCACCCACGACCCCGACACCCCGCACCAGGCCGTTCGGGTCCACCAGCTCGTCCAACGCGCCGTCCGCGACACCCTCGACAACGCGCACGACCTCACCGCCCACGCCGCCGCCGACGCCCTGCTCGCCGCCTGGCCGCGCATCGAGACGGACACCGCCCTCGCCCAGGCCCTGCGGGCCAACACCAACACCCTCACCGGCCACGCACCCGACACCCTCCACCAGCCCAATGTCCATTCAGTGCTGTTCCAGGCCGGAAACAGCCTTGGCAGAAGCGGTCAAGTCACCGCCGCCCGCCACTACACACAGCACCTGGTGGAGACCACCTCCCGTCACCTGGGCCCCGACCACCCCGACACCCTCACTGCCAGGAACAACCTCGCCAGCTGGCGCGGTCATGCGGGGGATGTGACGGGCGCGCTGGCCACGTTCGAGGAGCTCCTCGCCGACCAAATGCGGGTGCTGGGCCCCGACCACCCCGACACCCTCACCACCCGGCACAACCTCGCCTACTGGCGGGGGGAGGCGGGGGATGAGGCGGGTGCTGTGGCCGCATCCGAAGAACTGCTCGCCGACCGAATGCGGGTCCTGGGCCCCGACCACCCCGACACCCTCAACACCCGGAGCGGCCTCGCGCTGCGGCGGGGACAGGTGGGCGATGCGACGGGCGCGCTGGCCACGTTCGAGGAGCTCCTCGCCGACCGAATGCGGGTGCTGGGCCCCGACCACCCCGACACCCTCAACACCCGGCACAACCTCGCCAGCTGGCGCGGTCAGGCAGGGGATGCGACGGGCGCGCTGGCTGCATACGGAGAACTGCTCGCCGACCAGGTGCGGGCGCTGGGTCCCGACCACCCCGACATCCTCACCGCCCGGAACAACCTCGCCTACTGGCGGGGTGTGGCGGGGGATGTAGCGGGTGCAGTGGCCGGGCTTGAAGGGGTGCTCGCCGACCAGGTGCGGGTGCTGGGCCCCGACCACCCCGACATCCTCACTACCCGGAACAACCTCGCCAACTGGCGGGCTGAGGCGGGGGATGTGGCGGGCGCGGTGGCCGCGTACGAGGGAGTGTTGGCCGACCGGGTTCGGGTGCTGGGCCCCGACCACCCCCACACCCTCACCACCCGGAACAACCTCGCCAACTGGCGGGCTGAGGCGGGGGATGTGGCGGGCGCGGTGGCCGCCAACGAGGGGCTGTTGGCCGACCGGGTGCGGGTGCTCGGCCCCGACCACCCCGACACCCTCAACACCCGGCACAACCTCGCCAGCTGGCGCGGTCAGGCGGGGGATGTGGCGGGCGCGGTGGCCGCGTACGAGGGACTGTTGGCCGACCGGGTGCGGGTGCTGGGCCCCGACCACCCCGACACGCTCGTGTCCAAGGGCAACCTCGCCCACTGGCGCGGTCAGGCGGGGGATGTGGAGGGGGCGGTGGCCGCAGTCGAGGGACTGCTCGCCGACCAGGTGCGAGTCCTGGGCCCCGACCACCCCAACACTCTTGCTACTCGGAACGGTCTCGCCCGGTTGCGGGGGGAGGCGGCAGATGTGGAGGGGGCGGTGGCCGCCTATGAGGAGGTGCTGGCCGACTGCCTGCGGGTCCTGGGCCCCGATCACCCCGACACCCTCAACACCCAGAACAACCTCGCCCACTGGCGCGGGAAGTCGGGGGATGTGGTGGGCGCGCTGGCCGCATCGGAGGAGCTTCTCACCAACTATGTGCGGGTGCTGGGCACCGAGCACCCCGCCACCTTCACCGCCAGGAACAACGTTGCCAGCTGGCGGGCGGTAGCAGGGGATGTGAAGGGTGCGGTGGCCGCGCTCGAGGGGCTGTTGGCCGACCAGGTACGGGTGCTGGGCGCCGACCATCCCGACACGCTCACCACTCAGCGCAACCTCGCCTACCTTCATGGCCAGGCTCGGGAGAGAGCCGACGGATAGTCGCACAGGGCGAAGGCGGGACAGCCCAGCGGAGACATGACCGCCGTAGATCATGTGCCTGAACGTCCAACGCCAGCTCTGGCCCCGGACTGTACACCTCTAACCCACATAACTTCGGCGCGCAGCGGAACGGCAGAGATCCGCGGCGCCGCTCCCATCGAGCGACGCCGCGGACCCGTACCTGTCGCGGGGTGCTGCCTCAGGCTCCCTGCCAGCGCGGCTCCCGCCGCTCAGCGAAGGCCCGCGGGCCCTCGATCGCGTCCTCGCTGAAGCGACGCCGCTGCTCCCACCCGAACTCTGTGGTGAACGCCTCCTCCAGGGGCATGTCCACCGACCGCATGACGGCCTCCTTGATGGCCCGCACCGCCAGCGGAGCACTGCGCAGCAGGTCGGCCGTCCATCCGGCGACGCAGTCGTCCAGCTGCTCAGCCGGCACCACCTCGTTGACCAGACCGAACCGCAGCGCGTCGGCCGCCGTCATCCGCCGGCCAGTGAGCAGGTAGCCCATCGCAGCCTTGAGCGGGGCCTGCCGGGCGAGCCGGAACGCCCCGCCCGCGCCGGGCACCAGACCGAGTCTGGCCTCCGGCAGGGCGAAGACCGCCTGGTCGGAGGCGACAATCAGGTCGCACGCGAGCGCGAGTTCGAAGCCCCCGCCGAGCGCGAAGCCGTTGACCCGGGCGATCACCGGCTTGGAGAGCGTGAACCGCTCGGTCAGCCGCGGCCAGCCGGGCTGCCCCCGGCTGCCGAAAGTCGACCGCGGAACCCCCTGGTCGTCTAGGCGGGCCCGCTCGCGCAGGTCCTGCCCGACTGTGAACGAGCGGTCGCCGGCACCGGTCAGCACCGCGACCCGCACCTCGTCGTCGGCCTCGACGTCGTCCCAGATCACGGCCAGCTCCTCGTGCATCCGCAGATCCATCGCGTTCAGCACGGCGGGCCGGTCGAGCGTGATCCGCGCGACATGGTCCTTCTTCTCGTACCGGACCCGCGGCCGATCCTCCTCGCCGCTCATGCCGCGCCGTCCTCCTTCGCGGTGGAGAACCGTCCGACTTTGTCGATCACGTCGGAGCTGTACAGGCGCAGAGCCTGCTGGAGGGCGAACTCAGCCATGTACCAGCGGAATTCGTCGACCGGCTCTTCGGCGAGGTTGAGCATCCGCCGGTTGGCGACCACTGCGGGCCCGCGCAGGCGCTCGACGCTGCGCTCGACAGCCGCGTCCAGCTCCTCGTTCTCGTGCACCTCGTCGACCAGCAGTGCGGCCGCCGGCTCGCGGGCCCAGATCCGCCGCCCGTCCAGGATCACCTGGCGGGCCACTCGACTGCCAGCCGCCCGGGCGAGCCGCAGGTTCGACGCCCCGGGGATGATCCCCTCCTTGGCGGCGGGCAGACTGAGGAAGGCGTCGGAGCCGGCGAGCACCCGGTCGAAGACCAGCAGCAGCTGGGCGCCGCCGCCGATGGCGAACGTGTCCACTGCGGCGACCCACGGCTTCTCGACCGTACGGGACCACCAGGCGGCGCCGTCCTCGACCACCACCCCGCGCCAGATCTTGTGGATGTAGCCGAGTTCGCGCCGCAACAGGAAGTCGACCAGCGAGATCCCGCCGCGGTGCAGGGACTTGAGATTGATGCCGGCGCTGAACACGCGTCGGCCCCGGTAGCGCGGGTGAGTCATCTCGCCGCCACGCAGCAGGGCGACCTCCACCTCGGGGTCGAGCAGCGCGAGGTCGACGGCGGTTTCCATGTCGTCGATCTGCCGGTTGTCCTCGGCGTTGAGGCAGTCGTCGCGGCACATCGTCAGACGGGCCACGCCGTCGGTGCGCTCGATGCGCACCGAGCCCAGGTCAGCCGTGCCGCTCGCGCGGAACTCCGGTAGCAGGCCGAGGGCGCGGGGCGTCGGGCGCAGCATCGCGTCGATCAGGTGCGGTCCGGCCTGCGGCGAGCGAAGGATCCGGCTGAAGAAGAGGCCCTGGTCGATCTCATGACCCTCCTTGCCCGCCTGCGGTCTGGACCGCTCGCTCTCCAACTGGCCGTCGGTGGGCACCAGTCCGGGAAAGGCCTCGGCGGCGGCCCAGACCAGCTCGTCCACCCGTAGGTGGCGGCGGCGGTCCTCGGTGAGCTCGTCGTAGACGGCGTCGGCGTGCACGTCGAGGAAGGCGGCGCGCAGGCTCCGGGTGGCGTCGATCGCCGCCGCAGCGGCAACGCGCTGCTCTGTGGAGCGCTGCTCGGGCAAGGGCAGGATCGCCAACAGGTCCTCGGTGTGCTCAGCGGCCTCGGTGAGCACGACCCGGGCCTGCGCCAGCTCGGCAGGCACGGCCTGCACGTCGGCGCGCGGCCCGGACACCCGGGCGGCGGCAGTGACGCCCACCCCCTCAATACCGGTCACCTCGGCGCCAGCCGTCTCGGTGACCGTCACGAGGCAGCCCCCACGACGGCCCGCCGAAGCGCGCGGTCGCAGGCCGCCAGGTGGACGCCGAGCGCCTCCTCGAAGGTGGTGGTGGTCGCGTCGTGCATCAGCTGCCGCCGGATGGCCAGCTCGGTGCCCGGGACGGCCCCGGCTCGCTCGTCGGCCAGTGCGAGGGCAGCCGCCGGATCGGCCGCGACCTCGTCGACCAAGTGCAGGGCAAGCGCGTCGGCCACCTCGACCGGAGTACCGAAGAGCACCGCGCGCCGGATCGCGGCCGCGCTCGCGCGGTGCTGGGCGAGCCGGTAGATGGCCATACCCGGCCAGGTGACGCCCTCGCCGACCGGCACCACCAGGCGCACCGATCCGGTCGCGATGCGGTAGTCGGTGGCGAGCAGCGCGTCGAGCGCCAGCCCGCCGCAGTCGCCGTCGGCGATCGCGATGGTGGTGGCAGGCAGCCGCTCCAGGCGGCGCAGCGCCCGCTCCCACTTGCTGACCAGCGACACCGTCAGGTCGTCTGCCCACCGCCCGTCAGGAGCGCCGGACACCTGCACGATCACCTTGCTCCGCCCGCCGCGGTCCTCGGCGGCGTCGCAGACCGTGTTCACCGCGGCGACGGACTCGGCCGACATGACCTGGCGCCCGTCGACCCGCAGCACCAGGTCGTCGGAGCGGGCATCGCCGGGCATCGTCTTCTTGTTGGTCATCTGACGTCTCCTCACCACTGCACCAGTGCGGTCTCGATGGTCGATCCGGGCCCCATGGTCATCAGCACGCCGTAGTCGCCGGCCCGGGTGACCCCCTCCTCGAGCAGCCGCTCGTAGGAGAAGAGGAAGGAACCGCTCGACAGGTTGCCGTAGTCGCGCAGCACGCCGGTGGTGTGCCGCACCTCGTGTCGGGTGAGGCCGAGGTTGACCCGCACCGCGTCGATGACCTTCTTGCCGCCCGAGTGCACCAGCCACTGGCTGATGTCGCTGCGGCGCAGCCCGGCCTTGGCCAGCAGGCGGTCAACCACCTGGTCGGCGTTGGCACCGACCACGTACGGGACGTGCGGGTCGAGGTAGAAGCTGAACTTCCCCTGCTCGTCGTCCCAGTCGTAGCGCATGGCGTCAATCGCCTCGGTGATCAGGTGGCTGGCGAAGCCCAGGATGCGCGGGCTGCCGACGCCCGCCGGCACGTCGGCCGGCGCGTACGCGGCGTCCTGGGCGTCGGCGACCAGCGCGACCGCCGCCGCGCCGTCGCCGAACAGGCTGTTCACGACGGCGGTTCGCATCGTGCCGTCAATCACGTAGGCGGCGGAGCAGGCTTCCACGCAGAGTTGGACGGCGACCTTTCCGGGATTGGCCACGGCCCAGGCGGCGGTCGCGTTGAGGGCGTTCAGGCCGGCGTTGCAACCCATGCCGACGATGTCGATGCGGCTGGTGCTGGGGAGGATCCCCATCTCACGGATCATGTGGGCACTCAGGCCCGGGCTGAGGAAGCCGGTGGTCGTCGTGCAGCAGAGGTAGTCGATGTCGGACAGCTCCAGCCCGGAACTCTCCAGGCAGGCGCGCACCGCGCGGGTGCCCATCTCCAGGGCGAGCCGCTTGTGCTTGGCGAGCAGTTCGCCCTGAGCCTCCACCAGGACGGTGCCGTCCTCGGCCCTGGGCGGGACCGTGAGGTAGCGCCGCTCGATCGCGCTGTTGAGGAAGACGGAACGGACCTTGGGGTCCGTGATGTTGAAGATGTCGAGCAGTTCTCGCTGCGAGTAGGAGTGCCCGCTGTTGGCCGTGCCGACGCCCACGATCCGTGCGGCGGCGGCGTTCTTCCCCTCGGGCGCCGGAAGTTCCAGGAGACCGGTGCTGCTCCGAAGGCTCGTGCTGTCTGTCATCGGAATGTCCACCCCCACATTCGGGTCTTGCTTCGGATTCGGCGCACTGCTGCCAACACGTACGGGAACCTCTCCGTGAGTCGGGTACGCCCGCACCGGATCGGCACGGGCATTGGTGACGAGGACTCAGATCGCTTCCTTCGTCTGGGCCCTGATGAAGTCGGCCAGCCGGCCGACCCCGTCCGCGATCTCCGCCTTGGTCAGATAGCTGACGGACAGCCGCAGCGCGTGCTCGCCGCCGCCGTCCGGGTAGAAGTAGGACATCGGGGTCCAGATGACCCCGAATTCCTCGGCCGAGCGCGCCAGCGCGGCATTGTCCGCGCGGAACGGCACGGTGAACGACAGGAAGAATCCCCCGCTCGGCTCGTTCCAGCGGACGCCGAGCCCCTGCCTCTCCTCGGCCGGGAAGCAGTCCGCGAGCTGGTCCAACATGGCCCGCATGTTGTCGCCGTAGTAATGGGCCGTCTCGGCGTTGAGCTCTGCGGCCCGGCCGTCCGCAGTGAGCAGCATGCCCGCGACGACGGCCTGGCTCACCGAGGAGGTATTGACCGTCACCATGCTCTTGATCTTGGTGAGTTGGTCGGCCAACAGACCGGTGTGGCCGTCCGGGCCGATGACCGGCTGATCAGCGACGGCGAAGCCCACCCGGGCACCGGGGAAGAGGGTCTTGGAGAGAGAGCCCAGGTGAACCACCCGGCGCCGGGTGTCCAGCGCCTTGAGGGTCGGCAACTGCTGTCCCGGGCTGACCAGCCGGTACGGGCTGTCCTCCAGAATCAGGATGTCGAGCCGCTCCGCGAGGTCGAGCAACTCATGCCGCGTCTGCAACGGGATCGTGGTGCCGGACGGGTTCGAGTGGTCCGGGATCACGTAGAAGGCCTTCGGCCGACGCCCCAGCGCCCGCTCGGCGAGGATCGCCGCCTCCAAGTCCGCACAGTGGAAGCCCTGCTCGCCCTCCTCGACTGCGGTGAGCCGTACGTCGAGCAGGCTGGCCACCCCGGTGATGCCGACGTAGCAGGGGCTGGAGACCAGCAGGACGTCCTCGGGCCGGGAGATCAGTGCCCGAACCGCGAGGAACATCGCCTCCTGGCAGCCCACGGTGACCACCACGGACTCCGGCGGGACGCTGATGCCCTCGTCCTTGCGCAGCGAGTCGGCGATCAGCTCGCGGATCTGTCCGCTCGTCGGCCCGTACTGGAAGAGGGCAGAACGGATCTGACCGGGCGAGGCCCCACCCGCCTCGAGGTGGTCGAGGTAGCGGCGCAGGTAGGTGAAGATGTGCTCGGTCTCGAAGAACCCGTCGTACGGGCGGCCCGGGCCGAACGAGATGGCCTCCGGGTAGCGGAACGTGACCTCGTTGAGGAAGTTCATGGTGTCCAGGACGGGGTCGCTGACACTGGCGTGCAGGTCCGCCACCCGCAGGCCGGTCCCGAGCGGCTCGGCTGCGCTCATCGGGCGGCCAGCCGGGCGAGCACGGACTGGCGCGAGCCCGGTTCCCCTTGCCCGGCCTGCCGTTCCCCGGGCGGGCGGCCGACCCGCTCCGTCGGCGTGGCGCGCGCCAGCAGGGTGAGGGCGACGCGCCCGGACTCGCTGCGCACGACCACGGACTCCCTCGGCTCCCCCGCTACGACCACCTGGCTGGACGGCTCGCAGGAGAACCCGAAGGCGTCCCGGTAGAACCAGGCGCGCTCAAGCAGGCCGCTACCCTCCACGTCGATCTCGATGTGGTCCAGAGCCCAGCGGACCGGTGCGGCACCGTCCCGCGACGGCCGCGACGTGCGTGGCCGAGGCACCTCGGCCGCCGCCGACGTCCAGCGACGCCCAATGGGTAGCCTGGTCCCGCGGTACGCCTCGGGGCCCGTCGCTCTCGGCAGAAGGCTGTGGGAAACCGGCCCGAGCCCGGACACCACCGCGTTGTCCTGCGCCGACAGGATCAGCCGTGCGCCGGCCGCCACCGCCGACTCACGGGTTCGTGCCACGTCGTCACAGGTCAGTGCGATGTCTGCGACCCCGTCCCCGTGCTCATCGAGGAACTTCCAGATTCCCCGGCCCGAGGTGACGACCAAGTGCACCTCACCCTGGCGGAGCAGAATGGAACTCCGGTCGGCGGCCACCGAATCCGCGATCCGCATGAATCCCATGGCCGAGACGAGGTAATCGACGGCGGTCACTTTGTCCCGCGTGTACAACTCGACATACGCAATGTCGTGCACAGCCATGAGGCGGCTCCCCGAGAAAACATTGGCCAATAAACGGTCGGCGCGGGCCGACAAGACCGGTCGGGCCGGGGTATCGACACCGCCGAGAAGCGCCGCCCCGATACCCCGACCCGACTCGCGCCCGCACTACTGGGGCGTCAGCGGTGAACCGCTGTCACCAGCGCCATTCCTGCTGCTTGAAGAGGTGACCGGCCTTGATGTTGCGGTCCTTGCACCAGGTCATGAATTCTTCGATCTGCTTGATCTGGTACGTGTCCTCGGTGTACGTGGTGGCCATGACGTGGCCGAGCCAGTCCTCCTCGCCCATGGCGTACACGTACGCCTCCTGGGCCCCCAGCTCGGTCATGATCGCCGCAGCCTGCTCGGCGTTGGAACCCGAGAGCTTGCGCGAGTTGCTCATCTTCTTGGTGATCGGGATGGTGAGCAGCGCCTGGTAGAGCCAGGTCAGCGGCGCACCGTCGCACTCCATGCCGAGGAAAGCGATGTCGGCGGTGCCCAGGTGGCCCCGGATGTAGCGGTAAAGCATCGGGTCGATGCCCGAGGAGTCCGCGCCGACGAAGACCTTCTTGCCGGCCAGCTCGACCCAGTAGGTCGACTTGGCGCGGATGTCGAGGTCGCAGTGCTCGCCGAGGAACGGGGTGGCGACCACCTTGCCGCCCGGGAACGGGATCTCGTCGAAGTCGTCCACCTCGATCACCGGGAAGCCCTGGTTCCGGAGCATCAGCGCCATCGACGGGTCCACGAGGTTGCCGCGCGAGGACCGCGGCACGACGATCGCCCCGACTCGGCCACGCAACTGGAGCAGCGTCTCCAGCACGATGTGGTCCTGGTGCCCGTGGGTGATCACGACCAGGTCGATGTAGTCCGGCAGGTCGTCCAGGCTGTACCGATCGCCCGCCGTGCTGTCCGCGCTGATGAACGGGTCGGTGACGATCGCGGCCTCGGGCGTCTGCAGCACCAGACAGGCGTGACCGAAGTACCGGATCCGGCCGCCGCTGTCGATGTGCCGGTCCTCGGCCAGGCTGGGCCGGCCGCTCAGCATGCCGGACAGCTGCACCGCCTGCGCGTCGTTCAGCTCCAGCGCCTCGCGCAGGTGGGACAGCGTGGTCGGCGCCACGCGGGCCTTGAAGAGCTCCTCCAGGCCGGCGTGCCGGAACGGGATGTCCAGCTCCAGGACGTCCGGCGAGGGCAGCCGCGGCGTGCTCAGGACAAACGGGCGCTCGATCCCGGTCTCGAACGAGAGCTGCACCGACTGGCGTGACTCCTGGTAGTAGCCGCTCTTGTAGACCACCGGCTCCATGAAGCGCAGCTGCGCCTGGTTGTCGGCGTCGTAGGCCAGCTCGACCAGGCCGCCCAGCTCCGGCGGCAGCTTCGGGTACAGCGGCGTCAGGTCGAAGCCGGTCGCATTCGCCCGCAGCAGCTCCTGCCCTGCGGCAATTGCCTCGGCGAACTTCAGGATCTCCGCCCGGTCCCGCTTGATGGAGGCCAGCAGGTCGCGCACCTCGTCGGCACGCTCCTCGGCGATGTTGATGAAGTAGCCACCACGCAGCTCAGGGTTGTTGCTCGCCGCGACGTGCACCTGCGGCGACTGCAGGTACGACTCCAGCAGCGGCACCTGAAGGAACGCCAGATTCATCGCCGACTGCACCGGCGCCATCGTGTAGGGCCAGGCAAAGAACCTGTCAATCAGCGGCTCGATAATGACCTTCGACCGCAGAAATACCTGCTCGTCAGCCATCTGCGCCCCTCCGTCCGGAAGTAATCGACAAAAGTGGACCGACCCGGGGCACACGCACAGCAATAACGCATTACACCGGATCACGGAGAGTCGAAAATCCGATGCACAAAGCCGGAGGAAGTCCCACCCGCCTCGCCGTACACAGGCCGCTCTCCACTGAAGGATGACCCGGAAGGACACTTTTGATCAATACTCGGCACCCGATGCCCTCCTGTTCAACTGCACACCGCCCGCACTTGAACAGCGCTGCCCGTGCACCCGTTGACATCGGAACCCCGTCTCGCGGAAAATCCGCCTGGAGCTATCAGCGCAATGCCGCTCGACCCACCAATTACTTCCCATGGGCCGTAAGAGGATCTTGTACTTGTGAGCTGGTGACCTGTTCGTGCTGTTCACCGGCACCTCGTGGCCGCGACTGCCACCGGAACTGGGCTCCGGTTCAGGGCAGGCGTGTCGGCCCCGGCTATGCCGGCGGGCGGAGGCCGGGGCATACAGCGAGCCGGGGCAGGGCGTCGGCGACCTTGGCCCGCCCGGTGCCGAGCGCGGCAGCGACCACGCTCCGCACCAGTGCGGCGAAGGACGACAAGACGTGGTGTCCAGGAAAAGGACCCGCTGTGGACGGGAGGGGCAGACTCACGCGGCCCAGCCGAAGTCGTTCAGCAGCTCGGTCAGCGCGCGCCGATCGAAGCCCATGGCCAGCAGGGAGTGGTCGGAGAGGTCCAGGTCAGCGTGGACCTCGAAGCTCACCAGCCCCGAGGCGAGTTCGGCATTCACGTAGGCGCGAGCGCCTCCGGCTGGCCGAGGTGCTCGGCCGCGTGGTGCCCCAGGTACACCAGTCTGGCCCGGGGCCCTTGCCGGAGTAGGGGTACATGTCGCCGGTGGCCGGCACAGCCCGCCGCCCTCCAACCGGCCGGAGATCGTGTCCGCCTCGACCGCCCCGACACGGGGCGACCGCGACGACACGTGGACCGCCCCCGGGAGGACGCAGTGTGCTCCGCGGTCTGATGCGCCCACGCCACACACCGGCTGGACACACAGGCGCCCTCGGAAGCGCCTGAACCACGGAGGTGCTCCGGCGCCCTTTATGGCGAGGCTGCGCTGCCGGCGGTGGTGGTAGGCGGCAGTCTCTGCATGCGTGGAACCGATGCCCCTTCGTCAGACCGTTCTGTTTGACGACGCCTGAGGCGTTCGCCGAACAGTTCCCACACCGAAGAAAACTGCCAAGGTGGGGGCCAAGTACGCAGCCCAGACGGCGACCTGAAGCACCGTCGGGTCGGGCTGGAAGTTGAACACACCCTTGAGCAGGGTGCCGTACCAGCTGTCCTTGGGGATGACCGAGGAGACATCGAAGGCGAGAGCGTGCAGACCGGGCAGCCAGCCGGCCTCCTGGAGGTCGTGCACGCCGTAGGCGAGCACGCCGGCCGCGACAACCACCAGCATGGCACCGGTCCAGGTGAAGAACTTGGCCAGGTTGATCTTCAGGGCGCCCCGGTAGAACAGCCAGCCGAGCAGGATGGCAGTGAGCAAGCCGAGTGCAGCACCGATGATCGGGTTGTAGCCGTCGTTGGTGGCCTTGACCGCAGACCAAATGAAGAGTGCGGTCTCCAGTCCTTCCCGGCCGACCGCGAAGAACGATGTGGTGACGAGGGCCACCGTTCCCATCGCGAGGGCTGCGTCCAGCCTGCCGTGCAGCTCCGTCTTGAGGTGACGGGCCGTCCGGCGCATCCAGAACACCATCCAGGTGACCAGCCCGACGGAAAGTATCGACAGTGAGCCGCCGAGCGCCTCCTGCGCCTCGAAGGTCAGCTGCGATGAACCGAACTGCAGGAGGGCACCGAAGGCCATACTGAGCACGACCGCGGCAGCCACCCCGGTCCAGACCGGTGGCAGCTTGTCCTGCCGGCCGGTCTTGACCAGGTAGGCGATGAGGATGCAGACGACGAGGCTGGCTTCCAGACCCTCGCGCAGGCCGATCAGGTAGTTGCCGAACACGGCGGTCTCTCCAGGTCTCAGGGGTTGGGAGGCGGGTAGCGTGGCTGCCCAAGCTCAGCCGAGGAGCGGCTTGCCCCACCACACGCCGGGCTTTCGGACGCCGGGCGGGTAGGCGGGTTGCGCCGAGCCGACGTGCCGGATGCACTCGTTGAGCGCGTCACTGGCAGCCAGCCACCGCTGGACGGTGACGAAGCCCTTGCAGATGCCGCGCGGGTAGGCGAAGAACGGCCCCATTCGCTTCGGCATGGCCGAGAGGTCGGGCGCGTCCGGTTGCGCCTGTCACCGCTCCCCGCACCGACTGCGCTCGCGTCCTGCTTCGGCTCGGCCTCTCCGCCGACTCCCCCGCCGGCTTACTTGGCGACGGTGGCGGCGGCGAGCTTGGAGAGCGGCTCGGCCAGGGCGTTGACGGCGTCCGAGAAGGCCTTGCGCTCGCTCTCGCCGACCTTGTCGTAGGAGGTGTAGGTGCCGTCGGCCTGGCGGTACTTGGCAAGGAGTGCCTGAATCGACTCGAACTCGGCGTCGAGGGTCCTGGCGAGGGTCGCGTCGTTCTCGGAGGCGACGGGCTTCAGCAGTTCGTACGCCTGGCGGGCACCCTCGACGTTGGCGGCGAAGTCCACCAGGTCGGTGTGGCTGTAGCGGTCCTCCTCGCCCGTGACCTTGTTCTTGGCGACCTCGTCCAGCAGCTCCTTGGCACCGTTGGCCATCGAGGTCGCGGTGATCTCGGCGGTGCCGACCACCTTCTGCCACCCCGTCAGATCCGCCACCAGCTGCTCGGCCAGCTTCTTGTCCTCGTCGGTGATCTTCCCGTCCGCCCAGAGCGACTTCTCCAGCCTGTGCCAGCCCGTCCACTCCTGGCCCGGCTCCAGACCGTCCTCACGCACGTCCGTCTTCGGGTCGATGTCACCGAAGCTCTCCGCCACCGGCTCCGTACGTTCCCAGCCCGTCCGAGAAGGGGCGAACAGCGCCTTCGCCTTCTCCAGCTGGCCGGAGTTCACCGCGTCCGCGAACTGCCGCACCACCGGGATGGTGGCGTCGGCCTGCTCCTGGACGTACTTCCGGTAGTCGGCGACCGCCTGCTCCAGGCGCGCGTCCGCCTTGGCCGGTGTGCTGCCCGCCGCAGTCGAGACGGTGATCCGCTGGCGGATTCCGCTGCCGACCATGCCCGGCTTGCAGGCCACCTCGTAGGTCCCGGCGTTGATCTCCGCGTTGATGGTCGCCTTGGTGCCCGGGCCGATGTTCTCCCGCTCCGTGACAATCCGGTCGCCCTCGGCGTAGACGTACACCTCAGTGATCTTGGATCCCTTGTTGTGCACGGCTATCTCCACGTGCCCCGCCGGGAAGGTGGTCCGCGAGACCTCGCAGCTGCTGTCGCCTGCGGTGATCTGGACCGGTCCGGACCCGTCACCGGAGGGGGCGGCCTGGTCGGCCTTCTTGGAGCAGCCGACCAGTGCCGCGCCGCTCAGGGTGAGGAGCAGGATGACAGCGGCGGACCGGTGAGGTGCGGGCATGGCAGAACTCCGGAGTGGACGGGCGATCAGGGAGTGGGCGCATCGCGGGAATCACAAGGCCGCGCACACTTTAACTAAGGCAAACCTATGTTGTCTACATTGCTGTAGACGTAAGCCTCGTTCCGCGCGTCTGCCCTGACGGGCCGGCCGCTCGCTATGAGCTCTGCCGTACCGTGGCCCGCCGACGGGAGCGCAGCAGTTCCAGCGCGAGCGACAGGAGCGACGATCGCGGCGACCCGCGGCAGCAGGTACCGTCCGGGATCGACGAGCCGAGGGCGTAGCCGCCGAGCACCAGCCCGAACGTCCAGAAGAGTCCGCCGACCACCTGACACAGAGTGAGTGAAGGTGCGGATGTTGACGCCGAGGGCACCAGCCAGCGGATTGAGGACGGTCCGCACGACCGACACGAAGCGAGCGAGGACGACGGCCCTGCCGTGTCCGTAACGAGCAAGCAGCTGTTCGGCGCGCGGCGCCCGCGTGCAGGTGCTTGTTCCGGGGCCGGCCGAGGAGGGACGGCCTCCGGCGCCCGAGCAGCGGCCGCCAGAACCTGCTGCACCGACTACGTGAGGCCCACTGGACGGACATGCGTCCGGCTAGCCTCGCCGCCCCGCTGTGACCCGGTGGGTTGGTGGCCCACTACGGGGCCACCAATCCACCCCGCCAACAAGCCAACACCCCACCGCGAGTGGCCAAGACGGAACTGGTAGCCCCGCTGGTCCACTCTCACGCGTGCGGGGCACCGAACAGAGACAAGCCGTCCTCGTCGTGGAAGAACTCCGCGACGGCCTCCCGGATGCTCGAGTTCACGCGACCCGCCAGTGCCCGCCCGCCCCTCGCTGTACCGGGCCGCAACACCACCGGCGCCGATCCCGCCTTCCATCTCGCCAACCGAATCAGATGCGACAAGCCCTGCTCACCCGCTTCCGACCTCCTTCGACTACTGCCCGACCGCACCACCGGCTAACTTCGATCTTGACCGACAACGGCGCAACGGCACTGGCCTCCCGTTCGCCTTCAGGTGCGGCGCGCGAAGCACGCTCTCCCGGCTGCCATTCCCCTTTGACGAGACAGCCGGGTGGCGCGTGTCAGGTAGTGGCCGGGACGACCGGGTTCGCGGTGACGTTCTCACGGGCTGTAAGGGCTTGGCCGTACCGGTGCAGGAGGAGGATCGCGGTGGTGGCGAGTCCGATGAGGAGGCCGATCCAGAGGCCGCGGGTCTGGCCGTCGAGGGGGTAGGCGAGGAGCCAGGAGGCGGGAAGGCCGACGGCCCAGTAGCCGATGAGGGTGAGGCGGAAGCCGCTCTTGGTGTCGTCGAGTCCGCGTAGGAGGCCGACGCCGATGTTCTGGGCGCAGTCGAAGAACTGGAGGAGGGCGACGACGCCGAGCAGGCCGGTGGCGATGGCCAGACCCTGCTGGTCGGTGACGGAGTCGGGGTCGAAGTAGGGGCGCAGGACGAGGTCGGGGAAGGTGAGGTAGAGGGCGCCGACCAAGGCCATGACGGCGGCGCCGCAGGCGAGAGCGGTGTTGCGGATGCGGCGGGCGGCGGCGTACTCGCCGAGGGCGATCTCGCGGCTGACGTTGATGGAGGCGGCGTGGGAGAGGCCGACGGCGACCTGGAAGACGATGTAGATGAGCTGGTTGACGGCGGTGTGCGCGGCGAGGGCGGCTGGGCCGAAGGTTCCGGCGAGCAGGGCGGTGACGAAGAAGAACCCGGCTTCGGAGCCGTAGGTGGCGGCGATCGGGGTGCCGAGGCCGAGCAGCTTGCGCACGGTGGCCGGGTCGGCCTTCCAGAAGGCGAGGCTGAGCAGCGGGGCGAGCTGGGGGTCGCGGCGGGCGGCGGCGAGCAGGGCGAGCAGCGAGAGGAGGTAGACGCTGCTGGTGGCGACGCCGATCCCGGTGAGGCCGAGGGCGGGGAGGCCGAAAGTGCCGTGAATGAACGCCCAGTTGAGGGCAGCGTTGACGGCGACCGAGGCGATGGTGATCTGGAGGAGGGCCTGGGGGCGGCGCATGCCGACGGTGAACTGGCGGATCGCCTGGAACCACAGGCAAGGGACCAGGCCAGGGGCGAGGGCGTAGAGCATCTGCTGGGCGCGGTCGGCGACGGCGGCGTCCTGGCCGAGCCAGGTCGCCGCCTGGCCTATGAGGATCATCAGGACGGCTCCGGCGAGGCCGGCGATGGTGGCGACCGCGAGGGCGGCGCGCACCAGGCCGCGGACCTCCTCGTCCCCCGCAGCGTCGGAACCTGCCTCAGTGGCGGTTCCTGACGAGGTGTCGGCCCGCTCCGCGCGGGCGGCGGCTGCGGCGATCTGGTTGCCGACGGAGGTGGTCAGCCCCACGCCCATGGTCCGCAGCTGGTTGAAGATCACCAGTGCGAGGCCGCCGGCGGCCAGGGCCTCGGTGCCGAGGACGCCCATCATGATGGTGTCGGTGGTGGTGAGGGCGACCTGGGCGAGCTGGGTGAGGGCGAGCGGGACTGCGAGCACGGCGAGCGCGCGGCTGTCCCGGATCAGGGTGTGGAGCTGCGTCATGACCGTCTTTCAGTTCCGGCGGAGCTTGGCGAGGGTTTCGTCGACCTCGGCCTCGACGGCCTCGTCGATGAGCTGGCGGGCGTTCATCCACTCGTCGTTGAAGACGGTGTCCATGTACTTCTCGCCGCCGTCGTTGATGAAGGCGACCATAACGGCGTCCGGCGGCAGGGTCTGCAGGCGGGTCAGGGCGTCGTGGACGACGCCGCCGGCGGAGCCGCCGATGAGCAGGCCGGTGCGGCGGGCGACGACACGGGCGGTGGCAAACGCCTCGATGTCGCCGACCTTGACGCCTTCGTCGATGAGGTCGTAGTCGACCAGCAGACCGATGGTGGCGCCCTCGGGGGTGCCGGTGCCGGACTGGTAGTAGTCGTGGGCGGGCGGGCCGAAGGCGATGGAGCCCTTGGGCTCGACCCCGACCACGGTGACACCGGGCACGTACTTCTTGAGCTCCAGCGCGGTGCCGCACAGGCCGCCGCCGGTGCCGACAGCGCCGACCAGCACGTCCACCCGATTGTCGAGGGCCTGGGCGATCTCGCGGCCCACCGCGTAGTAGCCGACGGCGTTGCTGGGGTTGTTGTGCTGCTCGGTGAAGAAGGTGTTGTCCTTGCCCTTGGCCATCTCCTCGGCGAGTTCCTCGCGGGCTGCGGTGTGCAGCTCCTCGCCGTCGGTGCCCTCGTCGACGAACACCAGCTCGGTGCCCATGGCCTTCATGCCGCGCAGCTTGTCGGCGGCGGCGTGGTTGTCGACGACCGCGGTGAAGCGGTAGCCGCGCTCGGCGGCGACAACAGCAAGTCCCAGGCCGGTGTTGCCGGAGGTGGACTCGATGATGTGGCCGCCGGTGCACAGCTCGCCGCGGTCCTCGGCGTCGCGGACCATCTGGCGGGCCATGCGGATCTTGGCGCTGCCGGTGGGGTTGAACATCTCCAGCTTGAGGAGCAGGCGGGCGCCGTTGTCGGCCCGGGCGAGCTCGAACAGCGGGGTGTAGCCGATGAGGTCGGAGATGCGGGTGACCACCGGGGGGCGGTGCAGGGCGTCGGTCATGGCGGCGGGGGCTCCCTCGGAAGCGGGTGGTGGCAGGGTCAGCAGGCGGGGCGGTGGTCGAGGTGCCAGCGCAGGCGCCCGCCCTCGCGGTGGATGACGACCTTCGCCGGCAGCGGCAGGTCGTGGAAGGGGGACTCGTTGGAGTCCATCTGGTAGCCGGCGGTGTTGGGGTAGATGAGCAGATCGCCGGCGCGGGGGCGGCGGGGAAAGGCGATCTTGCGCCAGGTGAGCAGGTCGGAGTCCAGGCAGCTGGCCCCGCCGACGCAGGCCCGGTACTCCCCCGTGACCGGCTCCGCTACCGCGCCAACGAGGGTGGGGTCGGGGAGGTATTCGCTGTTGAACCACTGCTCGGACAGGCTGAGGCTGGTGCCGTCGACGGTGACGATGCCGTACCCGGTGCGGTCCTTGACGCCCTGGACGGTGAAGACGGACGATCCGGCTCCGGCCAGCAGGGCGCGGCCGGGCTCCAGCAGCAGCATCACCCCGGCCTCGCGCAGGCGCTGCGCGAGCGGGTCACCGGCGCCACCGGGTTGGGCGGTGAGGATGGCGCGCAGGGCGTCGGCTCCGGCGACGGGCGAGTGGTAGGGGTAGAAGTCGCCTTCGCTGAAAGACTTCTGGGCGTGGTAGTCGTCGGGGCCCTGGGCGGCGAGGAAGCCCTGCCAGTGCTCGGCCGAGGTGTAGTCGACGGCGAAGCCGCCGCCGATGCTGATCCTGTCGGCCTGAAGTCCGAGGACGCGGGCCTTGAGGCAGAGTTCGACGAGGTCGCCCGCGAGGTCGGCGCGGGGCTGCACGGCGTAGCCGGACAGGTGGAAGCTGAAGCCCTCCATTCGCACCCGCTCCCCCACTGCCGCGCACCGGGCCATCGCTTCGGCCAGTTGGTCGTCGTCCATCCCGAAGCGGCTCTTGGGCTGGGCGGGCGGGAAGCGGCGCAGCAGGACACGGACCGGGCGGGGGACGTCGAGGGCGAGGACGCGGTCGAGTTCGTCGAGTGCGTCGACGGCGATCAGCGCGCCTTGGAGGGCGGCGACGCGCAGGAGTTGGCCGCTCTTGGCGGGGCCGGTGACGACAAGGTCTTCGCCGCGTACTCCGTGGCCGAGGGCCTCGCGCAGTTCGCCGTGGCTGGCGACGTCGACGCCGGCACCGAGCTGGGCGGCGCGTTCGGTGAAGGCGGCGGCCTTGTTGGCCTTCTTCGCGAAGTACACCCTCCCCTCCACGCCCGCCTCGTCCAGGGCGGAGCGGAAGGCCGCGAGGTTGGCGTCGAAGCGGTCGGGCAGCACGTAGTGGAACGGGCCGCCGAAGGCGTGGGCGAGGTCGTGCAGGAGCCCGGAGGCGGCGAGTTCGTCCTCGATCGGGTCCGGGTGGGCCGGGAGGGTCAGCGCCACAGCGTGACCTCGGTGCCCAGGTCCTGCTCGGCGGCGAGCTGGGCGAAGCGGTGGCCGAGCGCGATGTCGGTGACGACCAGTCCGCTGTTGTAGGCGAAGATCCGCTGCCCCGGGTTGGTGCGGGCCTTGGAGACGCCGGCGAGGATGACGGGCAGTTCGAGGTCGACGGCGGGGAGCTTGCCCTCGTCGTCGGCCATGTCGGTGCCGGTGACCTGCATCTGGGCCTCGCTGGTGGCGATCACCCGGTCGGCGCGGTGCAGGGTCGAGGGGGCCAGGCCGTGGCCGACCAGGATCGCGACGGCGCCCTGCTTGAGCCAGCCGGCCTCCACCGCGGCGGGGGTGTGGCCGCCGGCGGTGGCGACGATGACGTCCGCCTCGCTCGAGGCGCGCTTGAGGTCGGTGACCAACTCCAGCTCGCGGCCCGGGAAGTGGCGCTCCAGTTCGGCGCGGACAGCGGCGATGCCCTCGGGGTGGGTGCCCGACAGCAGCAGGCGCTCCAGCTTCGGGAGGGTGGTGAGCAGAAACGGCAGGGCGAGGCGGCCCTGGGTGCCGGTGCCGATCACCAGCGCGGTGCGGGCGTCGGGGGTGGCGCACTCGCGGGCCAGCAGCGCGGACACGGCCGGGGTGCGCAGGGAGCCGATCCGGGAGCAGTCCATCATCGCGACCGGCAGGCCGGTGACGTCGTCGTAGATGCTCAGCGTCGTGTAGTAGTGCTGCTCTTCGCGGCCCTTGTCGAGGCCGTGCTTGTAGGAGGTCTTGACGGCGACGACGTTGCGCACGCCGTCGCGCCCCAGCATGGCGTAGGAGACCGAGTGGCCGTCAGCGGGCTTGACGGTGAGCTTGCGCGGGTTGTCGGACTGCCCGGCGGCCAGCGTGCGGTAGGCCTGTTCGACGGTGTCGACGACGTCGGCGAGGGTGATGTCAATGCCGGCGAGGTCGCTGGTGCTCAGGACGCGAAGGGTGCCGTCGTGGGGCGTCACGGTGTCCTGGGTGCTCATCTGGGGTTTCCCTTCTGGGGGTTGGGCGCGGCAGGGGTGGTGCCGGGGTGCGGGTCAGGCGGCCCAGGCTTCGAGGGCGGCCTGGCCGTAGCCGTGCTCGTGGCGCTCGGCGTCGGGGCGGGTGGTGCGGCCGGGGACGCGGACGGAGGCGCGCTTGAGCCAGCGGTCGGTGCCGTCGTAGCGGGCGGTGAAGGGCACCCGGCCGTGGACGACCATGTCGTTGTCGACGACCAGCACGTCGCCGGGCTCAAGGCTCACCGCGACCGAGACGCGGGCGAGCTCGTCCTCCAAGCGCCCGTAGGCGGCGCGCCACTGCTCGTCCGCCTCGTCCAGCGGGGTGTAGGCGGGGTCGTAACGCAGCGTCAGGCCGCCGTCGGCGGCGGCGAACAGGGTAGGGACCGGGTCGGGCTTGCCGCCGAACTGCTGGGCGTCCTCGTAGGCGTCGTCGGGGAGGATCGGGGCGACCGGGCGGGTGAGCTGGGCGAGGTCCTCGTCGGCGAGCTGCGCGAGGCGGATGCTGGCGGCGGTGGTGGCGATGGCGTCGTGGTTGCGCATGCAGCACAGCAGCAGCAGGTGGGCGCGGCCGGGGTGGAAGGCGTCCTCGGTGTGCGGGGTGAGCAGCACGCTGCTGGAGGCCCCGGTCTGGACGGTCTCGTGGCCCGGGGAGGGGACGATGTTGTGGACGAAGCGCCCGTCCTGCTGGCCGTCCCAGGCGATCGGGGTGCCCATCAGGGTGGAGACCAGGAGCAGGACGACATCCCACAGTGCGCCGGCGTCGCCGACGGTGGACCAGTGGCCGGGGGTGGCGCCGAGGGTGGCGTCGTCAACTCGCAGGCCGCGGACCACGAACAGGCCGTCCGCGGTGTCGACGGGGCGCAGTACGTGGTGCAGGCCTGCGCTGAGGCGGGTGCGTGCGTGGGGAAGGTCGGCGAGCAGTGCGGGGCTGGTGGCCAGGCCGTGGATGTCCAGGAGTTCGGCCGCGATGGCGGTGAGCTCGGCGACGTGGTCGGCTTCGAGCTGGCGAACCGGGGCAGGGGCAGCGGCGGTGGGCACGGTGGCACCTTCCAGGGCGGTGGCAGGACGGAGTCCGGGCGCGGCGGCAGGGGCGGCCCGGTGAAGAAGAGGTGGGGAGCGCGAGGGCTTCGGGTCCGGCACGACTCGGCGGCTGGACAGCCAGGAACGTAACAACCCGGTCTGGGTAAGGCAAGCCTTACCCCCGAGTTTGACTACATTTGTGTCGTCAGTCACAGTGTCGACGTCAGGCTGGCAACGCTCGGACCTCAACGCTCGCTCTGACCAGGGAATTTGACGCCCCATTGGGGCAAGTCGCCCGTCGGCCAACTTGATGCACCGGGGTTGCTGACGCCCCAAAACTTAGGATAGGTAAACCTAAGCAAATTCTGCTCGACCTGAAACGAGGAACGACCGTGGGCGTCACCAGACGACAGCTGCTGTGGGCCGGTGCCGGGATCGGGGCGGCCGGTGCGCTCGCCGCCTGCAGCAGCACCGCCACCGGCTCCAAGGACTCCGCCCCGTCCGCGTCCGCGTCCGAACAGCCGCGCAGCGGCGGGACGTTGAAGGTCGGCGCGCTCGGCAAGGCGGGCTCGGTCACCCGCGACCCTCACGGCTCCCAGGCCAACGAGAGCGACTACCTGATCCTCAGCCTGATCTACGACACCCTCGCGGTGCCGGGCGAGAAGACCAACACCGCCCCGCGCCTGGCCGCGAGCTGGACCCCGTCGGCGGACCTGAAGACCTGGCGCTTCACCATCGCCGAGGGCGCCAAGTTCCACGACGGCACCCCCGTCACCTCCGACGACGTCGTCTTCTCTCTCAAGCGCCTGCGCGCCACCCCGGCCGGCAAGAGCCGCCTGCCCGGCATCCAGCCCGAGGGCATCAGCGCCGACGGCCCCAAGACCGTGGTCCTGGTCTCCGACTACGCCAACGCCGACCTGCCGCTGCTCACCCGCCTGACCACCTTCGTCGTCAAGAAGGACACCAAGGACGACACCATCGCGAGCGCGCCCGGCACCGGCCCGTTCAAGCTGGACTGGTTCCGCGACGGCAACGCCCGCCTGGTGCGCAACGACGACTGGTACGGCGGCAAGGTGGCGCTGGACGCGATCGAGGTGCGGATCTTCGAGAGCCCGCAGGCGATGGCCAACGCCCTGCTCGCCGGGCAGATCGACCTCGCCTCCAACGTCGGTGCCGTCGCCGCCCGAACTGCCGAGGCCCGCAAGGACGTCCAGATCCTGCGCCGCCCCAACGACATGGCGATGCCGATCGTGATGCGCACCGCCGACGGCCCCTTCGCCGACCCCAAGGTCCGCGAGGCGCTGCGCCTGGCGGTGGACCGCGAGGCGATGGTCAAGCAGGTCCTGTCCGGCTACGGCAGCGTCGGCAACGACATCCTCGGCACCGGCGACCCCGCCTTCGCCAAGGACATCCCGCAGCGGGGGCGCGACCTCGCCAAGGCCAAGCAGCTCCTGGCCGAGGCCGGGTTCGACACCGCCAAGACCTACGACCTGCTCACCACCGAGGACATCCCGGGCCTCGCCGAGTCGGCGACCCTGTTTGCCACCCAGGCCCGCGAGGCCGGCGTGAAGATCAACGTCGTCAAGCAGGACTCGAAGATCTTCTGGGACGAGAGCTGGCTCAAGGCCCCGCTCTACACCACCTATTGGGGCACCAACGACTCGGTGGTGTTCTTCGCCTCCAAGACGATGCTCTCCGACGCCGGCCAGAACGAGGCCGCCTTCAAGGACCCCGCCTTCGACGAGGCCTACCGCAAGGCGATGGGCACCGCCGACGCCGCCGAGCGCGCCAAGGTCCTGCACCAGCTCCAGGAGATCGAGTTCGCCAGGTCCGGCTACCTGCTGTGGGGCATGGCCGACGGCATCGACCTCGCGGGTGCGGCCGTGCGCGGCCTGCCCAAGCTCCCCGGCTACGGCCGCGTCCAGCTCGAGAAGACCTGGCTGGCCCGTTGATCCAGCCAGCTGACGCCGACGGCACCACCGTGCCCAAGGCAGTGTCCGGCCCGGCCCGCATCCTCCCCGGTGCGGGCCGGGCCGCCGCCCTCGCCGCCCGGCGCCTGCTGATGCTGGTACTGCTGCTCGCCGCGGTGTTCGCCGCGATCGAGGTTCTGCCCGGTGACGCCGCCAAGTCCGTCTCCGAGCGCGGCGAGAGCGCCGTCGACGTCGCCGCCCGCCGAGCCGCCCTTGGCCTCGACCGGCCCTTGCCCGTCCGCTTCTGGGAGTGGATGACCGGCCTGCCCACCGGCGACCTGGGCACCACCGCCCGGGGCCAGAAGGTCACCGACGTCCTCGCCGGACCCTTTCCCAACACCCTGCTGCTCGGCGTCCTCGCCCTGCTCCTGAGCGTCACCGGCGCGCTCGCGCTCGGCAGTTGGGCCGCCCTGTGCCCCGGCGGGCGCATCGACCGCGCCATCGCGGTTGCCGCGACCGCCGCGTTCGCCCTGCCCGAGTTCGTCGTCTCCGTCGCCCTGCTGCTCCTGCTCTCCCAGTGGACCGGCTGGCTGCCCGCCGTCACCCTCACCGGCCCCGACGGGGCCCCCGCCTCCTGGGACATGCTCATCCTGCCGCTGCTCGCGCTCGCGATCCCCCAGATCGGCTGGAACACCCGCATCGTGCGCGGCGCCCTCGCCGACCAAGCCTCCCTCCCCCACGTGCAGGCCGCGATCCTCGACGGCCTGCCCCGCCGCCGCGTCCTGACCCACCACATGCTGCCCGGCGCGCTGCCCGCCGTAGCCGTCTCCATCGCCACCTCCGCCGGGATGCTGCTCGGCGGAGCCGTCGTGGTGGAGACCCTCTTCAACTACCCCGGCATCGGCGCCGTCCTGGCCAGCGCCATCACTGACCGCGACACCCCGCTGGTCGCCGGAGTCGTCGCCGCCGCCGGGGCCGCCATCAGCGTCCTTCTGCTCCTCGCCGACCTGATCCGCGACCGCGTCCTGGGAGCACGCCCATGACCCCCACCGCCGCCGTTCGCCAACGCCCCTCCCGCGTACGGGTGCTGACCCGGGTTGTACCCGCACTGCTGCTCGTCGCGCTCGCCGTCACAGGACCGCTGCTCGCGCCCGAGGCGATCGACAGGCCGGTCACCATGCCCTACGGCACCCCCGACGCCTCAGCCGCGCTCGGCGGCGACCTGCTGGGCCGCGACGTGACCAGCCGACTGCTGGCCGGTGGTGCTCCGCTGATCGCCACCGCCCTGGCCATCGCCGTCCTGGTCACCTCCGCCGCCACCGTGCTGGGCATCCTCGCGGCCCTGCGCCCGCGCCTGGGCCGGTGGTTGGAGCGCGCCGCCGACCTCGCGATCCTACTGCCCGCCGTCCTCGGCATCATGCTCATCGCCCTCGCCTGGCCCGGCGGCGGACGCCTCGCCGTCGGCGCCGCCGCCACGGTGCTCGGCATCCCCTACGCCGTGCGGGTCGTCGCCGCGGCTGCCTCCCCCGTCGCCGCCACCGGCTACGTCGAGACCGCGGCCGCCGGCGGCGAGCGCTTGTGGTACCTGATGGCCCGCGAGGTGCTGCCCAACCTGCGCGCCACGCTGCTGGCGCTGCTCGGCCTGCGGTTCGTCGAAGGCGTCTACGTCGTCTCCATCGCCGCGTTCCTCCAGCTCGGTCCCCAACCTCCCGAAGCGGACTGGGCGTTGATGATCCGCGAGAACGCCCCCGGCATCATGCTCAACCCCTGGGCGGTGGCCGCCCCGTGCCTGGCCATCGGCCTGCTCGCAGTCAGCGTCAACCTCGCCGCCGACGCACTCGCACCCGCCCGTCCCACCCCGGAGACCGCCCTGTGAACACCACCGCCACGGTCACCGGCTTCACCGTCGCGCTCCCCGACGCCACCGTGCTGCTCGGCGACACCACCCTGGCCCTGGAGCCCGGCCGCGTCCACGCGATCACCGGCCCGTCCGGCTGCGGCAAGACCACCCTGCTGCGCGCCCTCGCCGGAGCCCTGCCCCCCTGCGCGGTGACGACCGGTCAGGTCACCGTCCTCGGCGAGGACGTCCTCGCCCTCGCACCTGAGCCGCTGCGGCGCCTGCGCCGACACCGCCTCGCCTACCTCGGCCAGGACCCCGGCTCCGGCCTCAACCCCCGTATGCGCGCCGGCCGCCTCATCACCGAGACCGCCGCCGACAAGTCCTCCGCGGCCCTCCTCCAACTCCTCGCGCAGGTGCGGCTGCCTGCCGACCAGGGCATTGAACGGCGCCGCCCCGCCGCCCTCTCCGGTGGCCAGCAGCGCCGCGTGGCCCTCGCCCGCGCGCTCGCCCGCCGCCCCGAACTGCTCCTCCTCGACGAGCCGACCGCCGGACTCGACGGCGCCCTGCGCGACGAGATCGCCGACCTGCTCCGCGACCTCGCCCACCACGACGGCATCACCATCGCCCTCACCAGCCACGACCCCGCCTTCGTCGCCCGCTGCGCCGACACCGTCCACACCTTGCACGCCCCCGTCGCGCCGACACCGGACACGGTCCCCGCCCAGCACAGCACCACAACCGCGGTAGCCGAAGCCTCGCTCCGTGAGGTGGTCCTGACGGCCCGGTCCCTCACCGCGCACGTCGGCGCCCGACGCGAGCGCCGCCAGATCCTCACCGGCGTCGACCTCGACGTGCGCCCCGGCGCCCTGACCGCCGTCGTCGGCCCCTCCGGCTGCGGCAAGACCACCCTGCTGCGCACCCTCGCCGGCCTGCACCCCGCCACCACCGGCACGCTCGCCCTCGACGGCGCCCCGCTCCGCGGCACCCACCGCACCCGCACCCGCGAGCAGCTGCGCCGGATCCAGCTCGTACCGCAGAACCCGCTCGGCGCCCTCAACCCCGCCCGCACCGTCGGCGCCACCCTCACCCGCCCGCTCGCCCTCCACCGCACCGCGCCCTCCGAGCAGCAACCGGCCCGAGTCGCCGAACTCCTCACCGCCGTCGGCCTTCCCGCCGACTTCGCCGCCCGCCACCCCCACGAGCTGTCCGGCGGGCAGCGCCAACGCGTCTCCATCGCCCGCGCCTTGGCCGCCGACCCCGCCGTCCTGCTGTGCGACGAGGTCACCTCCGCCCTAGACGCCGCCACCGCCGGCGGCATCATGGCGCTGCTCGCCGACCTGCGCACCGCTCACGGTCTCGCGGTCGTCCTGGTCACCCACGACCTCGACCTCGTCGACGCCCATGCCGACTACACCCTGCGCCTCGACGACACAGCCGCCTTCCCCGCGCCGGCCGGGCAGCCCGCGAGGGCCTGACCGGCCGCCGGACGCCGCCCCGCCGAAACCCCGGCGGGTGAATCGCGTACGCCGTCGACACCGGGGCATAGCGTGGTGCCATGACGCGTGTGGAGTGGACCCGCATGTCGGGCGAAGAGGTCGAAGAGGTCGTCGCGATCCTCATGTGCAGGGAGCACCCGGACTGCATGCGCGTGCGCCCGTCGGTGGGAGACGGCGGGATCGACCTGCTGCTGCCCCTTGCCGATGGCACCTACCACGTCTTCCAGGTCAAGAAGTTCACCGAGACCCTGAGCGCGAAGCAGAGGGGCCAGGTCAGCAAGTCGCTCGCGCGGCTTGTGGCCTACGCGAAGCGCCGCAAACTGCGGGTCTCCGCCTGGACGCTGGTGATGCCGCTGGACCCGACCAAGGAGAACTTCTTCGACTGGCTCCAGGGCCAGCCCGCCCCGCCCGGTGTCAGACCCACCTGGCGAGGGCTGAACTACGTCGACGGTCTGGCCGCCGAATTTCCGGCGGTCATCGACTACTACCTGAGCGGCGGCCGGGACCGGGTGGATGTCGCCGCTGCCGAGTTCATGAAACTTCTGCGCCTCTACACCCCCTCCGGTGCCGGCAGCCGCCCCTTGGACGCCTCCGACGCCGCGGACACCCTCAGAGCCCTGGCCAACCGCATCAACGAGCAGGACCCGCACTACCGGTACGACCTGATGATCACTCATGAAGAGGTCACAGTTGCCAGCGTCAACCCGCACCTCATGGTCGTCTTCTTGCAGGAGCAGTTCCCGGACTCCTGGGTCACGATCGTGGTCCGGGCCCGCTTCGAGGACGCGCCCGCCGTCCGCCCGGTGCCGCTGTCGGTCACGATCAACGTCGAGCCCGGCGGCGAACTCGAACGCCAGATCAGGGAGTTCCACGACTACGGCGGCGAACTGGTCCTGCCCGGCGCGAACGCCGACATCACGATGGATCTCCCCGGCGGCCTGACGCCCGAGGGCGGCACGACAGATGCCATCCGCATCAGCAGCACACACACGCCCGCGCCGTTCCCGGCCGAGATCGAGATCGTAGTTCTCTCCCCCGACGGCACCGAACTGGGCTCGACCGTCGCCGAGGTGACCAGCTCCACCACCGGCATGTCAGGGCGCGGCGGCCGGTACTACGGCCAGGAGGCCAACGGGCTGTTCGACATCACCCTGCAGATCAACCGGGAGACCTCGGGCTTCCGGTTCGCACTCAAGTCGCGCGACCTGGACGGCCTCCAGCCCCAGAAGCTCAGGGCCGGCGCCGAGATGCTCGGCCACCTCGGCGCGCCGAACACCCTGCTGCTGCGCAATCCGCACGGCGGGCAGGTCGTCGCCCAGACCCCGATCACCGAGCCGCTGCCGGACAACCCGGGCCTGCTCCTGGACGTCATCGAGGCGCTGCTGGTCATCCAGCGGGCTGCCGCTCGGCCGATCCGCATGCCCGCGCTGGACCACTTCCACACTGTCAAGCCGTGGCTGGATGCCGCCCACCTGTTGCGAGGCGGGGAACTGACAGTGCGATGGGACCATGTGAGGTGCGCGCCGGACGATTGGCTCGGCCGGGCCATCGCCGAGACCGAGGGGGACGAGGTCGGCCCTGTCGCCTTCCTCCTGCCGCTGCAGGTGGAGATCGGCGGCCTCTCGGTCGCCCTGGGGAACATGCACTACGCCGTTCCGTCGGCACGCGTGGCCAAACGGCCGGACGAGGACGGCCAGTACTACGTCGTGGTTCCAACCGACGACCCGGTGGCCACCGTCACCCTCCACACACCCGCACCGTCCCCGGAACAGCCGTAGCGGCAAGCCTCGCGCACACCTGCTACGAGGCTCTGGACTGGCGGTGCGCCTGAGCGGTGGTGCACACCCGGCGCAGCAGGTAGGCCAGTTGGCCGCGTTCGCCCCGGGTGAGGGAGGACAGCAGCGCGTCCTCGGTTCGGGCGGGGGCGGTCTCCAGGCGGTCGAGCGCCGCGCGTCCGGGCGGTGCGAGCAGCACGAGTTCCTGGGGTCCGCCAACATGAACGGTCATCAAGGTGACCAGGTTCTTCTTCAGCAGGTCGGCCACCGCGTCGGCGGCTTCCTCGGGGGCGGCGCCGGTCTGCGTGGCGAGGTCCGGGCGGGCGTGGGGCCCGTGTTCTGCCAAGACTTGGAGGATCTGCCGGTGGAGGGGGGTGGTCAGGCCCCGGTCGCCGAGCAGGTCGGTGAAGAGGTCGTCGGCGGCCTGCGCGGCGGCGGCCAGCAGGTCGACGACCTGCTCCGAGGTCTGCGAGCTCTTGCCCCTCTCGTACACACCGCTTCCCATCCGGCGAGCGCGATGCCCTCTCCGGCCGGGCCCGCCGCGCCGTGCACCGGCGGCACGGCGGTGTGCTCCGGGGTCGGCCCGTGGGGCCGTGCGCTTGCGGTTTTCCCGGCGGCGGGTGCGCGAAGTAAACCTAGGCTCACCGTACCCGGGCCTCGCCCCTTTGGTCTACATCGATGTCGTCAGTCGCGGGGTGGTCAGCGCGCCCGGATCACCTCGGCGGCCAGTTCGACGTACTCGTGCAGTACGTAGGCGATGGCGACCGCAGCGACCGCGCAGGTGAGCACCCACAGGACGAGGCCGACGGCGGAGGCGCGGGCCGAGGCGGCCTTCGGCAGGACGGGCACCGGGCCGAGGAGAGCTTCGACCCGCTGCGGAACGGGGCCGGTGTTCACCGCGAGCAGCGGGCCGCCCCGGGACTTGGCGGCGCTTCCGGCCAGGGCGGCGCGGGCGATCGCGGCGGCGGCCAGGCGGCGGTCGCCGACCTCGCGGGCCGCGGACTCGTCCGCCCACCGCTCCAGGTGGAAGTCGAGGGCCGGGCGCAGGGAGCGCAGGGCGGGGTGGACGGCGGCGGCCAGGTAGACGGTGACGGAGAGCAGGTGGTGGCGGCCGGCGAGGTGGGCTCGCTCGTGGGCGACGAGGACCTCGCGCTCCTGCTCGCCGAGGGCCTGGAGCATGGCGCGGGTGACGACGATCGCCCCGGGGCGGCGGCGCCGGCTGGGCAGGGCGAAGGCGTCGGGGCCCTCCCCCGGCACCACGAGCAGCTCGCCGTCCGCTTCGGCGTCCGCGGTTTCGGCCCAGGCGCGGGCCAGCAGGGAGCGGTGCTCGGACCAGCGGCGGACGACCAGGACGAGCTGGGTGGCCATGACGGCCGCGGCGAGTGCGGCGACGGGCAGGGCGGCGGGCCACTCGGTGGTGACCTGGGCGAGGGTGAGCTGTTCCAGGTTGGCGAGGAAGGGGACGTGGGCGAGGCCGAACAGGGCCGCGCCGGTGCCGCCGGCGGCCAGCACGGCCGCCGAGACGATGGCCGCGCACGCCTGCTTCGGGGGTAGGGCGGCGGCGAGGCGGCGCGCCGCGGCCGTGACCGCCCAGGGTAACGCCAGCGCGGCGGTGACCAGGAGCATGACCAGGGTCACGAGCCCGCCTCCTCGGAGCTGTCGGCCTGCTGGAGAAGGCGGCGCAGCACGTCCTCGTCGCCTTCGGAGAGGGAGGAGACGAACCGCTGGAGGACGAGGTCGCGGGCGGGTCCGGTGTCGAGTTCGCGGCGCATCCGCCCGGCGGCCAGCCCGGCGGCGTCATCGGCCGCCGCGTAGGCGTAGCCGCGGCCGGAGCGCACCCGGGTCAGGGTGCCCTTCTCGTGGAGGCGGATGAGGATGGTGCC
>NZ_JBSGEL010000068.1:0-40657 GCF_053602875.1 Kitasatospora sp. NPDC004289
GCTCGGCGCCGTCCTGCTGGACCGTTCCCCACGGGGCGTCAGCCCGACACCGGCGGGCGCGGTCCTCCTGACCGAGGCGCGCGAGGTGCTGGACCCCCGCCTACGTCATCCACACCTCCGGCTCCACCGGCCGCCCCAAGGGCGTGGTGATCACCCACCGGGGCCTCGGCACGCTCGCAGAGGAGCACCTCGGCGGCCCGTTCGCCGAGGTGGCCGCCGGCCGCCGGCTGCGGGTGCTCGGCACCGCCTCGTTCGCCTTCGACTCCAGCTGGGACCAGCTGCTCTGGCTGCTCGGCGGCCACCAGCTGCACCTGCTCGGCGAGGCCGACCGCCGCGACGCCGAGGCCGTGGTGGCGTACGTCGGCTCCGAGCGGATCGACGTGCTCGACAACACCCCCAGCTACACCCGTCAGCTGATCGACAGCGGCCTGCTGACGGGCGGTCACCGCCCCTCGGTGCTGCTGCTCGGCGGCGAGGCGCTGCCCGAGCCGCTCTGGACCGAGCTGCGCGCCGTGCCCGGCCTGACCGCGCTCAACTACTACGGCCCCACCGAGGCCACTGTCGACGCCCTGCTCGCCGACCTGGCCGACACCCCGGAGCCGGTGGTCGGCCGCCCGCTGCGCGGCTCCCGCGCGTACGTGCTCGACGGCCTGCTGCGGACCGCCCCGGCTGGCGCGGTCGGCGAACTGTACCTGGCGGGACCGCAGTTGGCCCGCGGCTACCTGGACCGGCCCGGCCTGACGGCCGAGCGCTTCGTCGCCGACCCCTTCGCCGAGGGCGAGCGCATGTACCGCACCGGCGACCTGGTGCGCCGCCGCGCCGACGGCGTGATCGAGTACCTCGGCCGCACCGACGACCAGGTGAAGATCCGCGGCCACCGGATCGAGCCCGGCGAGATCGAGGCCGCGCTGACCGAGCTGCCCGGCCTCGCGCAGGCCGCCGTGCTGGTGCTCCCCGGCGCCGTCCGCCGCATCGCCGCCTACGTGGTGCCCGCCGCCGGTGCCGTCGCGCCGACCCCGGACGAGCTGCACGCGGCACTCTCCGCCCGGCTGCCCGAGTACATGGTGCCGTCCGCATTCGCCGTGCTGGACGCCCTGCCGCTGAACATCAGCGGCAAGCTCGACCGGGCCGCGCTGGCCGCGCTCGCCCTCGACTTCACCGGCGAGAGCGGCGCCCGGGCCGCCGAGACCGAGACCGAGGAGCTGCTCTGCGAGCTGTTCGCCGAGGTGCTCGGCCTGCCGGAGACCGGCGCCGACGCCGACTTCTTCCGCCTCGGCGGTGACTCCATCTCCTCGATCCGCCTGGTGGGCGCCGCCCGCGCCGAGGGTCTGGCCCTCAGCCCGCGCGACGTCTTCGAGCTCCGCACCCCCGGCGCCCTGGCCGCCCTCGCCGACCGGCGGGAGAGCGCCGAGGCCGGGCCCGAGCTGCCCGAACTCCCCGCCGCCACCGAGGCGGAGCTGCGGCTCGCGGCCGCCGCCGTGCCCAAGCTGGAGGTGGCCGAGCTCTGGCCGGTCTCCCCGCTCCAGCAGGGCCTGCTCTTCGAGGCCGGGTACGACGACCAGGGCATCGACGTCTACACCTCACGGGACGTCATCTCGCTGTCCACCCGGGTCCCGCTCGCCGTGCTGCACGGCGCGCTGGCCGGGCTGCTGGAGCAGCACCCCAACCTGCGAGCCGGCTTCCTGTCCGACGCGCTGGACCGCCCGGTCGCCTTCCTGCCGCGCCTGGTGGAGGTCCCGCTCACCGAGGCCGACCTGTCGGCGCTGGACGAGAGCGCCTTCGAGGCCGAACTCGCCCGCCTGGTCGAGGCCGAGGCGCACACCCGCTTCGACCTGGCCGCCCCGCCGCTGCTGCGGGTGGTCTCGGTGCTCGCCCCCGACGGCGGTCAGCGCATCCTGCTCACCAACCACGCCCTGCTCTGGGACGGCTGGTCGGCCGGCCTGGTGCTCCAGGAGCTGCTGACCCGCTGCCACCTCGGCCTGACCGGGACCGGCGACGGTCCCTCGCTCCCCGAGCCGGGCCTGCCCTACCGGGACTTCCTGCGCTGGCTCGGCGCCCAGGACCAGGAGCAGGGCCGGGCCGCCTGGCGCAGCGCGCTGGCCGGCCTGGAGGAGGCCACCCTGCTGGCCCCGCAGGCCCGCGAGCGCGCCGCCCTGCTGCCGGAGCAGGTCACCGCCGCCCTCTCCCCGGAGCTCTCCGTCCGGCTGGCCGGGTACGCCCGGGCCCACGGCCTGACGCTGAACACCGTGGTCTCCGGCGCCTGGGCGCTGCTGCTGGCCGGACTGACCGGCCGTCAGGACGTGGTCTTCGGTGCCACCGTCTCCGGCCGCCCGGCCGAGCTGCCCGGCATCGACGCCACCATCGGCATGTTCCTCAACACCGTGCCGGTCCGGGCCCGGCTGGACGGCGGCGAGCGGGTCGCCGACTTCCTGGCCCGGCTCCAGCGGGAGCAGACCGAGCTGCTGCCCCACCACCAGACCGGCCTCGGCGAGATCCAGCGCGACACCGGCCTCGGCCGGCTCTTCGACACCCTCCAGGTGGTCCGCAACACCCCTGCCGACGACGAGCTGCGGGACCGGATCCGGGCCGCGCTCGGTGTCCGGCAGATCGCGGACGTGGACGCCACCCACCTCCCGCTGATCTTCATCACCAACCCCGGGGAGGTGCTGGACTTCGAGTTCAAGTACCGCCCCGACGTCTTCGACCGGGAGACGGTCGAGCAGCACGCCGAGCGAATGGTGGCGCTGCTCACCGCCCTGGTCACCGACCCGGGCCTGCTGGTGCGCGACGTGGACGTGCTGACGGTGCGTGAGCGCGGTCTGGTGCTGGGGGAGTGGGCCGACACTGGTCGGGAGCTGCCGGAGGCGACGGTGGCGGATCTGCTGGCGGAGCGGGCCGCGCTGGTGCCCGGTGAGACCGCGCTGGTCTTCGGTGCCCGGTCGTGGACGTACGCCGAGCTGGACGCCACGGTGAACCGGCTGGCGCGGCTGTTCACGGCGCGCGGGGCGGGGCCGGAGAAGGTGGTGGCGCTGGGGCTGCCGCGTTCGCTGGAGATGGTGGCGGCGCTGTTCGCGGTGCTGCGTACCGGTGCGGCGTACCTGCCGCTGGAGCTGGATTACCCGAGGGACCGCCTGGCCTTCATGGTCGAGGACACCGCCCCGGTCGTCCTGGTGACCGACTCGACGGCGGCCGCGCTGATGCCGGAGCACGCGGCGACGGTGCTGCTGGACGACCCGGCGGTGGTCGCCGAGCTGGCCGGGACGTCCCCCGAGGCCCTGGGCGTGACGGTCGATCAGGACCTTCCGGCGTACGTCATCTTCACCTCGGGCTCGACGGGCCGCCCCAAGGGCGTCGTCACCCCCTACCGGGGTCTGACGAACATGCAGCTGAACCACCGGGAGGCGATCTTCGATCCGACGGTCGCGCTGGCCGGCGGCCGTCGGCTGCGGATCGCGCACACGGTGTCGTTCTCCTTCGACATGTCGTGGGAGGAGCTGCTCTGGCTGGTCGAGGGCCACGAGGTGCACGTCCTCGACGAGGCGCAGCGCCGTGACGCCCAGGGCTTGGCGGACTACCTCGACGCGCAGGCGATCGACGTCATCAACGTGACGCCGTCCTACGCCCAGGCGCTGGTGGACTGCGGTCTGTTGGACGAGGACCGGCACCGGCCGGCGCTGGTGCTGCTGGGTGGTGAGGCGGTGGCGGAGACCCTGTGGTCGAAGCTGCGCGACACCCCCGGGGTACTCGGGTACAACCTGTACGGGCCGACCGAGTACACCATCAACACCCTCGGCGGCGGCACGACCGACTCCGACACCGCGACCGTCGGCCGTCCGATCTGGAACACCCGGGCCCACGTGCTCGACTCCTTCCTGCGCCCCGTCCCGGTGGGCGTCCCCGGTGAGCTGTACGTGGCCGGTGTCGGTCTGGCGCGCGGCTACCTCAACCGCCCCGGTCTGACCGCCGAGCGCTTCGTCGCCGACCCGTTCGGCGAGCCGGGCGCCCGGATGTACCGCACCGGCGACGTGGTGCGGTGGCGCGGCGACGGCCTGCTGGACTTCCTGGGCCGGGCCGACGACCAGGTGAAGATCCGGGGCTACCGGGTCGAGCCCGGCGAGATCGAGGACGCCCTCGCCCTGCACCCGACGGTCGCTCAGGCCGCCGTGCTGGTGCGGGAGGACGCCCCCGGGGTGAAGCGGCTGGCCGCCTACCTGGTGCCGGCCACCGGTGCCGCCGTGGAGGTGGCCGCCGTCCGGGCCGAGCTCGCCGCCCGGCTGCCCGAGTACATGGTGCCGGCCGCCTTCGTGGTGCTGGACGCGCTCCCGCTGACCGTCAACGGCAAGCTGGACCGCGCCGCCCTGCCCGCCCCCGAGACCGGCGGTGCCGGCACCGGTCGGGCCCCGCGCGACGCCCGCGAGGAGCTGCTCTGCGGCCTGTTCGCCGAGGTGCTCGGCCTGGCCGAGGTCGGCCCCGAGCAGCACTTCTTCGAGCTGGGCGGCCACTCCCTGCTCGCCACCCGCCTGGTCGGCAAGGTGAAGGCCGCGCTGGGCACCCGCCTGACGGTCCGTGACCTCTTCGAGGCCCCGACCCCCGCCGGCCTGGCCCTGCGCACCGAGACCTCCGACCCGCGCCCGGCCCTGGCTCGCCGCGAGCGCCCGGCCGACCTCCCGCTCTCGCACGCCCAGCGCCGGATGTGGTTCCTGCAAAATCTTGACGGTTCCGGCGCCACCTACAACGTCCCGCTGGTGGTCCGGGTGAACGGCGCGCTGGACCTGGACGCGTTGCGGGCGGCCGTCCGCTCCGTCACCGAGCGGCACGAGAGCCTGCGCACCGTCTTCACCGAGCGGGACGGCGGGGTCTTCCAGACCGTGCTGGCTCCGGCCGGTGAGGTGCACGTCCGCCGCTCCACCGAGGAGACGCTGACCGCCGACGTCGAGGCCGAGGTCCGGTACGGCTTCGACCTGGCCGCCGAACTCCCGCTCCGGGTCTCGGTGCTGGAGCTGGGCGAGGCCGAGCACGTGGTGGTGCTGCTGTTCCACCACATCGCCGGTGACGAGTGGTCGATGCTGCCGTTCATCGAGGACCTGAACCAGGCGTACGCCGCCCACCTGACCGGCGGGCAGCCCGGCTGGGCGCCGCTGCCGGTGCAGTACGCCGACTACACCCTCTGGCAGCAGGAGCTGCTGGACGGAGCGACGGGTCTGGCGGAGCGTCAGGCCTCCTACTGGCGCGAGGCGCTGGCCGGGCTCCCCGAGGAGTTGCCGCTGCCGACCGACCACCCGCGCCTGCCCACCGCCCGCCTGGCGGGCGACACCGTGTACGCCCAGGTGCCGCCGGCCGTCTACTGCGGCCTGCGGGCCGCGGCCCAGGCCACCGGCACCACCACCTTCATGGTGCTCCAGGCCGCCGTGGCCACCCTGCTGCACCGCCTGGGTGCCGGTACCGACATCCCGCTCGGCGCCCCGGTGGCCGGACGCTCGGACAACGCCCTGGACGGGCTGGTCGGCTTCTTCGTCAACACCGTCGTGCTCCGCAACGACCTGGCCGGCGACCCGACCTTCAGCGAGCTGCTGGCCCGCACCCGGGACACCGACCTGGCCGCCTTCGCCCACCAGGACCTCCCCTTCGACCGCCTGGTGGAGGCCGTCAACCCGCCCCGGGTGCCCGGCCGCCACCCGCTCTTCCAGGTGATGCTGGGCTACCAGCACAGCGCCGGGGGCGAGGGCAGCCTGCTCGGTCTGAAGAGCCGCATCCTGCCCTTCGAGCTGGGCGCGGTGAAGTTCGAACTGGACTTCAACTTCGAGGAGATCTCCTCCGAGGAGCAGATCGACATCGCCTTCGAGTACGCCACCGATCTGTACGAGCGGGGCACCGCCGAGGCGCTGGTGGAGCGGCTGCTCGCGGTGCTGGCCCAGGTCGCGGCCGACCCGGCCCGCCGGATCGGGTCACTGGACGTGCTGACGGTCCGTGAGCAGGAGTTGGTGCTGGGGGAGTGGGCCGCAACCGCCCGCGAGCTCCCCGACGCCACGGTGGCGGACCTGCTGGCCGAGCGGGCCGCACAGGTCCCGACGGAGACCGCGCTGGTCTCCGGCGAGCGCTCGTGGACGTACGCGGAGCTGGACGCGACGGTGAACCGGCTGGCGCGGTTGTTCACGGCGCGCGGGGCCGGGCCGGAGAAGGTGGTGGCCCTGGGGCTGCCGCGTTCGCTGGAGATGGTGGCCGCCCTGTTCGCGGTACTGCGTACCGGTGCGGCGTACCTGCCGCTGGAGCTGGACTACCCGAAGGACCGCCTGGCCTTCATGGTCGAGGACACCGCCCCGGTCGTCCTGGTCACGGACTCCACCGCGCTGGCCCGGATGCCCGCGTACGCGGCGACGGTGCTGCTGGACGACGAGGCGGTGGCGGCCGAGCTGGCCGGGCTGTCCTCCGAGGCCTTGGGCGTGACGGTCGATCAGGACAGTGCCGCCTACGTCATCTTCACCTCCGGCTCGACCGGCCGCCCCAAGGGCGTCGTCACCCCCTACCGGGGTCTGACGAACATGCAGCTCAACCACCGCGAAGCGATCTTCGATCCGACGGTCGCGCTGGCCGGGGGACGGCGTCTGCGGATCGCGCACACGGTCTCGTTCTCCTTCGACATGTCGTGGGAGGAGCTGCTCTGGCTGGTCGAGGGCCACGAGGTGCACGTGATGGACGAGGCGCTGCGCCGCGACGCCGAGGCGCTCTCCGCGTACTGCGCCGAGCACCGGATCGACGTCATCAACGTCACCCCGTCCTACGCCCAGGCGCTGGTCGACCAGGGCCTGTTGGACGAGGACCGGCACCGGCCGGCCCTGGTGCTGCTGGGCGGTGAGGCGGTGGCCGAGACGCTGTGGTCGAAGCTGCGGGACACCCCTGGCGTGCTGGGCTACAACCTCTACGGGCCGACCGAGTACACCATCAACACCCTCGGCGGCGGCACCCTCGACTCGGACACCGCCACCGTCGGCCGTCCGATCTGGAACACCCGGGCCCATGTACTGGACGGCTCGCTCCGCCCGGTGCCGGTCGGCGTCCCCGGTGAGCTCTACGTCAACGGTGTGGGCCTGGCCCGCGGTTACCTCAACCGCCCCGGCCTGACCGCCGAGCGCTTCGTCGCCGACCCGTTCGGCGAGCCCGGCGCGCGGATGTACCGGACCGGCGACGTGGTCGCCTGGCGCCCGGACGGGCTGCTGGACTTCCTCGGCCGGGTCGACGACCAGGTGAAGATCCGGGGCTACCGGGTCGAGCCGGGCGAGATCGAGGACGCCCTGGCCCTCCACCCGACGGTGGCCCAGGCCGCCGTGGTGGTGCGGGAGGACGCCCCGGGCGTGAAGCGCCTGGCCGCCTACCTGGTGCCGGCCACCGGGGCGCGGGTGGAAACCGCCGCCGTCCGTCGTATGCTGACGGAGCGTCTGCCGGACTACATGGTCCCGTCGGCGTTCGTGGTGCTGGACGCGCTCCCGCTGACCGTCAACGGCAAGCTGGACCGCAAGGCCCTCCCCGCGCCCACCGGCGCGGACTTCACCGCCACCGGCCCCGTCCGGGCACCGCGCACCCACGCCGAGGTGCTGGTGCACTCCGCCTTCACCGACGTGCTCGGGCTGCCGGACCTCGGGATCGACGAGAACTTCTTCGACCTCGGCGGCCACTCCCTGCTCGCGATGGCGCTGCTCCAGCACCTGCGGGCCGACTTCGAGGGCAACGACCTCTGCCTGGGCGACGTGCTTGCCCGGCCCACCGTCGCCGCCCTCGCCGAACTCCTGGCCGGACCGGTGGCGGACGCCCCGACCTGCCAGTCCTGACACCCACTCACCCCCTTCCACCCACAGAGGAGAACCCCATGAGCTCGACCAACCCCTTCGAGGACGACGCCGCCCAGTACTACGTGCTGGTCAACGAGGAGAACCAGCACTCGCTCTGGCCCGCCTTCGCCGAGGTCCCGGCCGGCTGGACCGTGGTGCACGGCGAGGACAGCCGCCAGGGCTGCACCGACTACGTGGACGCGCACTGGACCGACATGCGCCCGGCCAGCCTGATCGCCCGCACCGAGGCCGCCTCCGCCTGATCCGTGGCATCCGGGGGCGGTGAGCCAGGCGCCACCGCCCCCGCCCCGGACCACTTCCGATCCCGAACAGACGGACACCAGTTGAGCACCGATCAGATCGCCCCGGCCGACCCCGGCGGGCTGACCGCCGAGGACCTCGCCGACGAGGACCTGGACCCCGCCGCGCTCTCGCCCGAACGCCGCCGCCGGGCCCGCGCCCTGCTGCGCGGCGCGCTGCGCCCGCACCGGGGCCTGGTGGCCGCCGCCATGGTGGCCGCCGCGATCCGCCAACTCGCCCTGCTGGCCGTGCCGTGGTGCGTGCAGCAGGCCATCGACGAGGGCCTGGAGAAGAACGACAGCGGCACCCTGCTGTTCTGGAGCGTGGCCACCCTGGCCACCACCGTGGTGCAGTTCGCCGGTCTGTTCGGCTGGCAGTTCCTCTCCGCCTACGCGGACTGCAAGGTCGGCGCCGACCTGCGCGGGCGCCTGCTGCGCCACCTGTCCTCGCTCGACCGCGGCGCGCTCGCCTCGCGCGGCCACGGCGACCTCTCGATGCGGGCCACCCGGGACACCGACCTGGTCCGCGAGTGGGTGCACGGCCTGGCGATCTGGGTGGTGCTGGCCACCACCTTCGTGGTGGTGCTGCCCGCGCTCGCCGTCACCGACGTCAGCCTGCTGCTGGTGGCCCTGGCCACCCTGCCCTTCCTGGTCTGGGTCAACCTGTACTTCCCCAAGCGCTTCGCCGCCGCCAGCGGAGAGCTGGCCACGGCGCACGGCGACCGGGCCGACGCGGTGGCCGACCTGCTCCAGGTCGGCACCGGCCTGCGCGGCACCGGCGGCCACCGCCCCCTGGTGGACCGTCACCACCTGGTCAGCGCCGAGGTGAAGCGGCGTACCGTGATCGCCGCCCGGGTCGAGGCCGGCTGGGCGGCCGCGGCGCCGTTCGTCCCGCGGATCGCGGTCGCGGCCGGCGTCGGCATCGGCGGCCTCGCCGTCCTCGACGGCTCGCTGAAGAAGGGCGCGCTGCTCGCCTTCATCTCCTGGATGGCCATCATCACCCTGGCCACCCGGGTCCTGGTGGACCGTCTGCTGGAGCGCGGACAGGCCGACGTGGCCGCCGCCCGGATCGACGAGGCGCTCTCCATCCTCCCCACCGTGGTCGAGCCCGCCCCCGGCGCCGCGAAGCCGCTGCCCGCCACCGGCGCGCTCACCCTGACCGGCGTCAGCGCCGTCCGGGACGGCCGCGCCATCCTCGCTCCGCTGGACCTCACCGTCGCGCACGGCGAGTTCCTCGCGGTCGACGGGGCCACCGGCTCCGGCAAGTCCACCCTGCTGCGGATGCTGGTCCGGCTGGACGACCCGGCCACCGGCACCGTCCGCTACGGCGCCACCGACCTGCGGGACGTGATGCTGGACGAGGTCCGCACCCGGATCGCCTACGTGGCCCAGCGCCCCGTGCTGCTCTCGGGCACGGTGGCCGACAACCTGCGGCTCGGCCGCGACCTGCCCGAGGAGGCGCTGGTCGAGGCCTGCCGGACCGCCGGCATCCACGACCAGCTGGCCGCCATGCCGGACGGCTACGCCACCGAACTCGGCGAGGGGGGAACCGCCCTGTCGGGCGGTCAGGTCCAGCGCCTGGCCATCGCCCGGGCCCTGCTCGGGGACCCGAAGGTGCTGCTTCTCGACGACTCCACCTCCGCCCTGGACACCAGCACGGAGGAGCTGGTGCTGGAGCGGCTGAAGGTCTGGGCCGAGGACCGCACCGTGGTCTTCTGCACCCACCGCTCCGCCGTGCTGGCCGCCGCCGACCGGGTGGTCACGCTGGCCGCCCCGCTCCACTCCGCCGAGGCGGAGGACCGTACCGAGGAGGTGTCCCGTGGCTGAGCAGCCCGTGCTGAAGGACGAGGCCGACCAGAAGCAGGTACTGCGCCGCGCGGCCCCGTACCTGCGGCCGCACCGCACCAAGCTCGGCATCGCGCTGGGCGTCGGCCTGGCCGACTCGGCCGCCCTGGTGGCCGTCGCCCCGCTGGTCGGCCTGGCGACCAAGGCCCTGACGGACGACGACCGCCGGCTGCTCGGCCTCGCGGTGACGCTGCTGGTGATCGCCGCGGTGGCCCAGCTCGCGCTGGCCCGGGTCGGTGAGCTGCTGCTCATCAAGTCGGGCGAGGAGGTGGTCCGTTCACTGCGCGAGCGGGCCGTGGAGAACCTGGCCACCGCCCCGCTGCGCTTCCTGGAGACCCACCGCAGCGGCGAGCTGCTGCGCCGGGCCACCGGCGAGGTGGCCGCGCTGGCCGCCTTCGTCCGGCTGCACCTGCGCAACCTGGTCTCCTCCGGGGCCACCCTGGTCTTCACCGTGGTGCTGCTGGCCGGGTACTCCTGGGTGATGCTGCTGCTGCAGCTCGCCGTCTTCCTGCCGCTGACCCTGCTGGTGACCCGGTGGTTCCAGCGCGACGCTGGTGCCGCCTTCGGCGGAAAGGCCCAGGCCGAGGCCGCCGTCGCGGCCACCTTCACCGAGACCCTGACGGCCCGTGAGGCGCTGCAGACCTCGCGCGGGCTGGCCGGCTGGACCAAGCGCTTCGACCGGGAGAACACCCACGCCGTCACCGCCGCCCGGCGGGCCCTGCTGGTGGAGAACCGGATCGACCTGGTCTCGCTGGTCGAGGGACTGGCACTGGTGGTGCTGCTCGCGGTCGGCGGCTGGATGGTCACCCAGGACCTGATGGGCCTCCCCACGGTGGTGGTCTTCGTGCTCGCCAGCCGGAACCTGTTCGACTCCTTCACCGAGCTCTCCCAGCTGGTCGGCGAGGTGCAGGGCGCCAAGACCGGCCTGGCCCGGCTGCTCGAACTGCTGGACGCCACCGCCCCGTCGGGCCCGTCGGGCCCGGTCTCCCTGCCGGAGCGGGGCGAGCTGCGCTGCGAGGCGGTGGACTACCACTACCGCGCCGACCGGCGGACCCTGCACGCCGTCTCGCTCGCCTTCCCGGCCGGCAGCCGGACCGGTGTGGTCGGCGAGACCGGCTCCGGCAAGACCACCCTCTCCAAGCTGCTCTGCGGCCTCTACGCGCCGGACGGCGGCACGGTGAGCTTCGGCGGCACGGACCTGCGCGAGGTGCCCGAGGCCGAACTGCGGCGTCGGGTGGTGCTGGTGCCGCAGGAGGTGCGGATGGTGACGGGAACGGTGGCGGAGAACCTGGCCCTGGTGCAGGGTTCGCCGACGCGGGCGCAGATCGAGCGGACGGTGGAGCGGCTCGGCCTGGCCGACTGGATCGCCGGCCTGCCCGGCGGCCTGGACGCCGAGGTCGGCCAGCGCGGCGGCAACCTCTCGGCGGGGGAGCGTCAGATCCTGGGCCTGGTCCGGGCGGTGCTGGCCGATCCGGCGGTACTGGTGCTGGACGAGGCCACCGCCGACATCGACCCGGCGACGGCCGCCCGGCTGGAGCACGCGCTGGACGAGCTGCGGGCGGACTGCACGCTGATCGTGATCGCGCACCGGCCGGAGACCATCGCGCGGTTGCCCCGGGTGGTGCGGATGGACGGCGGGCGGGTGGTCGCCGACGGGCCCTCGGCCGGGCAGCCCGCCGGGGCTGGCCTTTCGGGAGTAAGTTAGGCTAGCCTAAGCTGACTTGATCACTCCTGCACCGAACGGGCCGACCATGACCACCGAAGCCGCCGTGCCCGCCGTGACCGTTCCGCCCCGGCTGCGGATCGTCCGGCACCCGCTCAAGTACCGGTTCCTGGAAGTGAAGCGGGTGCTCCGGGTCACCCCGGGCACGGTGCGGGTCACCTTCGGCGGCGAGGCCCTGGAGGGCTTCTGCGAGCAGCAGCCCACCGACCACGTGAAGCTCTGCTTCGCGGAGGAGGGGGCTGCTGCTCCGGTCGAGCCGGTGGTGGTGGACGACACCTGGGTGGACGCCCCCGAGGGCATGTCCGAGCCGCTCACCCGCGACTACACCATCCGTCACTACCGGCGGGCGGAGCAGGAGTTGGACATCGACATGGTGCTGCACGGCACCGGCGTCGGATCCTCCTGGGCGGCCTCGGCCGAGCCCGGGATGAAGCTCGGCGTCTTCGGGCCGCGCGGCTCCGAGGTGATCGACTTCGTCCACGACTGGTACCTGCTGGCCGCCGAGGAGACCGCCCTGCCGGCCCTCGCCCGCTGGATCGAGATGCTGCCGGCCGGGGTGAAGGTGCTGGCCTTCGCCGAGGTCCCCGGCCCCGAGGACGAGCAGGTCTTCGAGACCGCCACCGAGCTCACCATGACCTGGCTGCACCGCGGCACCGCCCCCGCCGGTACCACCGACCTGCTGGAGCGGGCGATCCGCGCCGCCGTCCTCCCCGAGGGGCTGGGCTACTGCTGGGTGGCCGGCGAGGCCAACACCCTCAAGCCGATCCGCCGTCACCTGCGCAACGACCGCGGCCTGCTGAAGCAGCAGGTCGACGTGGACGGCTACTGGAAGCGCGGCACCGCCAACCACGACCACCACGAGGACGACGAGCACGAGCACGCCTGAGTCCGCCGCCCGACCCGCACTTTCCTAGGACCCGCATGAGCACCGACACCCTCACCGCCCCGGCCCCGCCGCGACGGGCTGCTGCCGCCCGGCGAGGGCAGTCCACCCGGCGGCGGGTCGGCTGGCTGCTCGGCGGGCTGGCGCTGCTCGTTCTGCTGATGCTGGCCGGGATCGCGGTCGGCGCCCGCTGGGTGCCGCCCGCCCGGGTGCTCGACGTGCTGCTGCACCGTCAGCCCACCGACGAGGACTGGATCGTGGTCCACCACGCCCGGATCCCCCGCACCCTGCTGGCCGTGGTGATCGGCGCCGCCCTCGGCCTGGCCGGCACCCTGATGCAGGCCGTCACCCGCAACCCGCTCGCCGACCCCGGACTGCTCGGGGTCAACGGCGGAGCGGCGGCCGCCGTCGCGGCCGGGACTGCGCTGTTCGGGCTGCGCGGCTTCCACTCCTTCGTCTGGTTCGCGCTGGCCGGAGCCGGAATCGCCGCCCTGGTGGTGCAGTTGCTCGGCTCCGGGGGCCGGGCCTCCGCCACCCCGGCCCGGCTGGCGCTGGCCGGGACGGCCGTCACGGCGGTGCTCACCGCCTTCGTCAACGGCCTGATCCTGCTCGACCCGCTCACCCTCAACCGCTTCCGCTACTGGCAGGTCGGCACGCTCGGCGGCCTGGACGCCGCCGTGCTCGGCCAGGTGCTCCCGTTCCTGGCGGCCGGGGCCCTGATCACCTTGCTGCTGGCCCGTTCGCTGAACGTCCTGGCCCTCGGTGACGAGACCGGTCACGCCCTCGGCGCCCGTCCGCTCCGCACCCGGCTGCTCAGCCTGCTCGCCATCACCCTGCTCTGCGGCGCGGCCACCGCCGCCGTCGGCCCGATCGCCTTCGTCGGCCTGGCCGTCCCGCACCTGGCCCGCTACGTGGCCGGTGCGGACCAGCGCTGGGTCCTGCTGCTCTCCGCCGTCTTCGCCCCCGTCCTGCTGCTCGGCTCCGACATCCTCGGCCGGCTCGTCCTGCACCCCGCCGAACTCCAGGTCGGCGTGGTCACCGCCTTCCTCGGCGCCCCGCTCTTCATCGCCCTGGTCCGGGGCCGGAGGATCGCCCAGCTGTGAACGCCCCTGCCTCGCTCCGCCTCCCACGCGGCCTCTCGTTCCGCCTGCACCCGCGCGCCGTGGTCGTCTGCGTGCTCCTGACCCTCGGTCTGGCCGCCTGCGCGGTCTGGGCCCTGACGGTCGGTGACTTCCCGGTCCCGGTCTCCGGGGTGCTGGACGCGCTGCTCGGCAGCGGGCCGCGCGGCACCCGGTACGTCGTCACCGAGCTGCGGCTGCCCCGGGTCCTGACCGCGCTGCTGGTCGGCGCGGCGCTGGGCCTGGCCGGGGCGCTGTTCCAGACACTGGCCCGCAACCCGCTCGGCAGTCCCGACGTCATCGGCTTCACGGTCGGGTCGGCGACCGGCGCGCTCGCGGTGATCCTGGTGATCGGCGGAAGCGCGGCCTCGGTGGCCGGGGGAGCGGTGGTGGGCGGGCTGGTCACCTCGGCCGCGGTCTACCTGCTGGCGCGGAAGGGCGGCGCCCAGAGCTACCGCCTGGTCCTGGTCGGCATCGGCGTGAGTTCGCTGCTCGCCTCGCTGAACGCCTACCTGATCGCCCGGGCCTCGTTCACCGATGCCCAGAGCGCGGCGGTCTGGCTCACCGGCAGCCTGAACGCCCGGGGGTGGGAGCACTGCGGCCCGCTCGCCGTCGTCCTGCTGGTGTTCCTCCCGGCCGCCCTGGTGCTCGGCCGCTCCCTCCGCCTGCTGGAGATGGGCGACGACACCGCCACCGCCCTCGGCATCCGCGCCGAGCCCGTCCGGGCGGGGGTCGTGCTGGTCGGCGTCGCCCTCACCGCCGCCGCCACGGCGGCCGCCGGCCCGATCCCCTTCGTCGCCCTGATCGCCCCGCAGGCCGTCCGCCGCCTCACCCGCGCGACCGGCCCGAACCTGCTCGCCTCCGCCCTGCTCGGCGCGGTCCTGCTCGCGCTGAGCGACCTCGCCGCCCAACGCCTGCTCGCCCCCACCCAGCTCCCGGTCGGCGTCTTCACCGGCGTGGTCGGCGGCCTCTACCTGGTCTGGCTGATCGCCCGTCAGTGGCGCCGCCGCTGACGCCGGTTACGGTGAACCCCGCGAGCCGCTGCGGCGTCTCTCCTCCCGACCGCTACGACCCTCAAGGAGAACGGCGCATGGCCGACGAGAAACCCCAGCAGACCGACGAGCGGGGCCACGACTTCGGGCCCTGGTGGGCAGAGCTCGGAACGGTGGGATCGGTCGCGCTGGTCGTGGTCGGCCTGGCGGCGGTGGTGTGGGTCACCTTCAGACTGCCCGGCACCCCGGAGAACCTGGCATCCGGCTACTACCAGGCCGCCAGGGTCGTGGCCATCGGCCTGGTGGCCGTGGGGTGCACGGTCCTGGGCCGACGCCGCGCCCGGGCCGCGGCCGAGGGGGAGACGGGCGCGTAGGACAACTGTCGGCCGGCCGGATCCGGTGCGGAGGATCCTCGGACGGGCCGTCACCCCGTTCCGTCGAGCACTCTTTCGGCCAGGCCCACCAGTGCCGAGCCGATGCCCTGGTCGTGTCACGAGCTCCTAGAACCGTGCGACGCTCCTGTCATCCGGCCGTCCGTCCGGGCCTGGAGCGCCGGTGAATTCCCAGGCGATCTCGTGGAGGTTTCCGCCGACCTTTCCTGCCCAGTTGCCCTCCCCTCGCCGCGATGTCCTCGCGCACCTGGCGACCGGCACGTTCGTCGCGAAGGCGGAGAACGTGATCCTGCTCGGGCCGCCCGGGATCGGGAAGACACACCTGGCCATCGGCCTGGGCGTCAAAGCCACCCAGGCCGGCTACTCGGTCCTGTTCGACACCGCCAGCAACTGGATCTCCCGCCTCGCCGAGGCCCACCACTCAGGCCGGCTGGAGGCAGAGCTGAAGAAGATCCGCCGCTACAAATTGATCATCATCGACGCAGTGGCTACATCCCGTTCGACCAGGACGCCGCGAACCTGTTCTTCCAGCTCATCGCGTCGCGCTACGAACAGGGTTCCGTGATGGTGACCTTGAACCTACCCTTCGGACGCTGGGGAGAGACCTTCTCCGACGACGTCGTCGCGGCCGCGATGATCGGCCGCCTCGTCCACCACGCCGAGGTCCTCACCCTCACCGGCGACTCCTACCGCACCCGCCAACGACGTGAACTCCTGGCCAAGGACCGCGCCAGCCACGGCTGAGCCACCCCAGCTCGGACACACATTCATCTGAGACGCTGACCGCATGGAAGACGACACCGCTGATCAGCGGGCAACTGATGAGGACACGCGTCCTTGCGACTACTGCGGGCACCCAGTCGACACGGACTCGCTCGACGAACGCGACTGCCCGGCCTGCGGGGATCCTGAATGGGCGGCGGACAGCGCCTCGGCCTGACCGCGACAGCTCACCGGGGGTCAAAAGTACCGGACTGGGAGAGGGTCAACTCTGCGGGAGCGTTGACACGCGGTCCGCGACGACCGGCGCTTCCGCCAAGGCTTGCGGCTGTCGAAGCTGCCGCACCACAAGACACTGCGGTTATCTGGCGTTGTTTGGGCCAGCACAGGCATGTGCCCAGGCATCGCACGTGGTTGACCGTCAAGCGGTCGGTGTCCGTGGCACGGGAGTGAGAGTCGTGTTGACTGCCTTGGGCGTGCATTAGTGCGCTGGTATCTCGACTCGGGGTGACGCGATGCCAGCAGGCGAGCACGCCGAAAATCGCCCCTTGCCCGGCGCGACGACGTGCGTGCCGAAGTGGCCGGCGCCGTCTCTCAGCAGGCTCAAGAGATGGTGGTCATTGCCCAGGAGGTGACCTCATCCGCCGACATTCTGATCTCGCCATCGCGAGCGGTGACGATCCACCCGTCCTCCCAACGAACGCACCATTGCTCATTCCGATAGGTCCACAGCTCCAGATGGCCCTCCGGAACACCCTCCAGCTCACGCAGCTCATGCACCAGATAGTCGGGCGAGGTGAAGACCGGCAGCCCACCGGTCGTCCCCGCTCCAGACTTGGGGTTGTCGAAGCGGATCAGTACGTACGGACTAGGGCCCCGGTTCAGATCCGGGGTCCTGAGCATCCGCCGGTACCGCTCCGCAGCCTGTTCGACCGTCTCCACCCCGGAGATCTCGGTGGAATACGCCGGGAAGACGACGAGGACAGATTCATGGAGCTCTGGGTCGTCCGCATGAAGGTTGTGCGCTTCTGGCCTGAGCCGTCCGACGACGTCGAAGTCCCGGCCAGGCCAGGAGAACCCGGGCAGAGCGATCAGAGGCTCCGCGCGCTCGATCGCCTCGGACTCCCGCTCTCGTACGAACTCCAGGACCGCCTGGCACAGATCGGCGTCATACGAGCCCTTGGTGTTGAGCCTGAAGACGTGTTGACCATCCGAGCCGGCCATCGCCATCAGCCTGAAGACCGGAGAGGGGGACCATTCCCAGGCGTTCGGAAGCCCTGGGAACGGCTCCGCCTTGGGCAGCGCAGACAGCTTCGAGACGATGTCGATCATCAGGCTTCCCCTGCTCGGCTGACGGCTCTTGTTCGGCTTGGCTCGCTGCAGACATCGCGTGCGGGCCGCGCACGGCAGTTCGCCTTCTGGACGCGCCGACCGACCACATGTTCTGGGCTCACCGCTGGACGATCGTGTCAGCCAAGGTGAGGAGGATCAACCGGATCCGACGGACGGCGGACGCCCCGGCCGGGCGGGAAACGACCACGACGAATCCGGGAAGCGATCTCCAGCCGGTGCCGCGCAGTCCTGGTCAGCCCCAATCGCAAATACCTCTTCAGCCGCCTGCTCGGACAACTCCACCCCTGCCTTCAGCACCACGAACCCCTCGACGAGAACACCGCCTTCCCCACGGCCACCCCGCTGGAACACGCCGTCGCCGCTTGACCTGGCGTCGACCTGGCGAGTCCGGCGCTGGACGCTCAGTGCCGTACGGAGAGCGGATCGCGCAGCTCGACCCGCAGGCGGATCGAAAGGTCGATCGGGAGTCCCAGCTGGGCGTAGCGAAGATCCTCTGCACGGCCCGCGATCAGGTCCAGGTCGCCCAGCTGGCGGCGGAGTTCTGCGAGCAGGTCCGGGACCACTGCCTCCTCCAGGTCCGGAAGCGGCGCACCGTCGTAGATGTGCGCCGCGAGCTGCTCGGTCGTGGGTGACTCGATGCGGCGGTGAACGACGTCCACCGCGCGGCGGCTCGCCCAGACGGCGAATTCGGCGATTCCGTACAGGTAGGTGTTCGCTGCGAACAGGACGCTCGCGGCCGCGTCCTCGTTGGCGTCGTCCGGGCCGTCCTGGCCGTCGTTGTGGCAGTGCTCGCTGAGCATGAACTCGGCCATCGCCCGGGTGACGGTCTTGAAGGCCGTCGTGTCACCCAATGCGCCCTCCCAGACGGCGTTCAGCAGCGGACGCAGGCTCAAGGTGAAGGGCGCCTGCTCATGTCCAGGCAGCTCCTCGTGCGCCCCCAACAGCCGCTCCGCGACACCGGCCGCGAACACCCTGCACTCACTGGACGACGCGGCCGCCAGTCGCCGGGCCACCACCTCCGAGAGGTCCTGCCACGTTTCCATCCGAACCACCCAAGTCGAGGTACAGCGTGCTCCTGCCCACCGGGGCGATCATCACATTCACCACCGTCAAAGCGTCATCCGCACCCCGCACTCAAGCCTCGCTTGACGCCTAACCGCGTGCGATGTCTGCGTCCCGGCGAACCTGGTCTTCCAGGTGATCTCCAAGCGCTCCGAGAAGGGTTCGATCATCCTGACCTCGAACAAGACCTTCAGCGAGTGGGGTCAGGTCCTCGGCGACGTCCTCGCTACCGCGATCCTCGACCGCCTCCTGCATCACTGCGACGTGATCTCTATCGACGGCCCCAGCTGCCGGCTGAAGAACCGCCTCATGGCCATCGAACGCGACACCGACGTCGCCTGATCAACCACCAAGCAGGAGAACGCAGTTCAGGTGCATTCCGCCGCCCACGGCTCAGCGCGCCAGCCGGGAAGTTCCTTGTCGAGCCAGGCTTCGACGGTAGTGCGCCAAGGATCGGAGGGGTCGCTCTCGACCACGTCGGCCCAGGTATCTGCCGCCAATTCAGGGTCGATGACCAGTGCGGCGAGGTAGGCATCGAAGTCGTCGGCAGCTTTGGTGAATACCCCCTGCTGCAGCCGCTCGGGCCAGGGAATGCCGTGGACGAAGGCATGGAGCTGGCCATGTGCCGCAGGATTCAGGTCCAAGAACAGGGTGTCGCTGCCGCCGTTCCGAGCGATGGGCAGCAGACCGGAGAGCGAGACTTCGCGCGCGAGCCACCAGCCCGAGAGCCGACGGTACTCACCGAGCAGGGTGCCGTAGCCGTACTCGCCGCCCTCGTCGCGGCCGAGCCGGTGCAGGTCGTCGAAGCCCTGGAGCGGTTCCGGCTCGCAGGCCGGCAGGCGAACGGAATACATGAGGCTCGCCCCACCTGCGGCCTGCAGGAACGAACGATACGACGCCGGCAAGGGCAGCCCGACCTCTCGTTCGAGAGCCTCCAGCTCAGTCATCTCAAACGCTCTGAACGGGCCGCAGACCAAACGCCCCTTGTACCAACGCGACAGCTCCTCAGACACGACCGGATTCTCGCACCGCGTACATCCCGGCACGTTCATCGGTACCTGCCTGAGCGCTTCAACGAGCATGCGGACAGCACGGGACTCACCGCCGGCGGCGAGTCGGCCTGCCGACCGACGCTGACGGAGCCGTGCCTGGGCCGGGCCACCGGGCCACCGGTTCTCGGGCCTGCTGCGGGGATCGACGGGCTGCGCACCCCGGGCTGCCGTTGTGAGGGGAGGCGTGAGAGCGTGGGCGCCTCGTGGCGGGAGCGGAGGAGAGCCGATGGGTGCCGGACGGGTGCTGGTGGTGGATGACGATGCGGCGATCCGGCGTTCGTTGGAGCGCGGGCTGCGGCTCAGTGGGTTCACTGTCCGGACGGCCGGGAGCGGGCCCGAGGCGCTGGACCTGTTGGCGGGGGAGCCGGCCGACGCGGTGGTGCTGGACGTCTCGATGCCGGGCCCGTCGGGGACCGAGGTGTGCCGGGAGCTGCGTGGGCGGGGTGACGAGACGCCCGTGCTGATGCTCTCCGCGCTGGACGAGACCGCAGACCGGGTGAGCGGGCTGCAGGCCGGTGCGGACGACTACCTGGTCAAGCCGTTCGCCCTGGAGGAGCTGGTGCTGAGGCTGCGGGCGCTGCTGCGGCGGCGGCCCGCGCCGCCGTCCGCCACCCTGCGCTCCGGACCGCTGACGATCGATCAGGAGACCCGGCAGGTGCACCACGGGACGGCCGAGATCAGCCTCACCCGGCGGGAGTTCGAGCTGCTGGTGCAGTTGGTGAGGAACACCGGCATCGTGCTGAGCCGCGACACCCTGCTGGAGCGGGTCTGGGGCTACGACTTCGAGGTGCGCAGCGACGCGGTCGACACCTTCGTCAGCTACCTGCGCCGCAAGCTGGAGGAGGGCGGACGGCCGCGCCTGATCCACACCGTGCGGGGCGTCGGGTTCGTGCTGCGGCTGCCCGTCGAGGAGGGCGGGCGGTGAAGCTCTCCACCCGGATCGCGCTCTCGGTGGCGGTGATGGTGCCGCTGCTGGTGCTCGGGGCCGGCGGCCTGCTGCTCGGACTGGTCAACAAGGACCTGCGGGGCCAGCAGGACGCCCGGCTGCGGGAGCGGGCTGCCGCCGTGCTGCCCTCGGCCCGGGCGCTGCTGGCCGCCGACCACAACGGACGGCCCAGGGCCGAGCAGAACCAGGGGCGCAAGGTGCTCGGCGACGCGCTCGACTCCGGTGTGCGGGTGACCGCCGCGGACGGCGCCGTGGTGCTGGCGGGCGGCCCCTCCCCGATCGACCCGGCCCGGTTGCCGGGCGGGCCCGGTGGGCCGGTCACCGTCCGCGAACACGGAAGCGCCTGGCGGGTGCTGACCGTCCAGGTGGACGGTGCGGTGCCGGGCACGCTGGCCCTGATCGCCCCGGCCGCCGCCGACGGACCCCAACTCGCCGCCGTCCGGCGGCGGGTGCTGCTGGTGACCGTGCTGGCCGCGCCGGTCTCTGGACTGCTCGCCCTCGCCCTGGCCGACCGGGCCACCCTGTCGATCCGCCGGCTCAGCCGCCGGGCCGCCGGGCTCGACCCGGCGGCCGGTGCGGCGGCCTTCGCGCCCGGCCGGAGCCGGATCGCCGAGGTCGACGAACTCGCCACCGCCATCGGCACCCTGCTGGCCCGCTACGACGAACAGGCGGCCCGGACCGCCCACGCGCTGGACACCGCCCGGTCGTTCTCCTCCGCCGCCTCGCACGAACTGCGGACCCCGCTGACCAGCATGCGCACCGACCTCGACGTGCTCGCGGCCCACCCCGACCTGCCGCCCACCGAGCGCGCGGAGATCGTCCGCGACCTCCGGGCGGACCACGGCCGGCTGGAGGAGCTCCTCACCGCCCTGCGCACCTTGGCCCAGGGCGATCTGGTGGAGGCCTCGGCCTTCGGGCCGCTGGACCTCGCGGAGCTGGTCGAGGAGGCGGCGGGGGAGCTCCGCCGGCACCACCCCGAGGTGCTCCTGACCACCGATGTCCCTTCGGAGGTCCGGGTGTACGGCTGGGAGGGCGGCCTGCGGATCCTGCTCGCCAACCTGCTGGGGAACGCGGTGGTGCACGGTCACCGGCCGGGCGAGCCGAGCACCGTCGCGGTGCGGCTGCGGGCCGACGGCGGGGCCGCGGTGCTCTCCGTCGACGACATGGGGCCCGGGATCGAACCGGCGCTGCGGCAGGCCGTGTTCACCCGCTTCCACCGGCGGCCGGACAGCCCCGGATCCGGCCTCGGCCTGACCCTGGTGGCCCAGCAGACCGCGCTGCACCGGGGGACGGTCACCGCCGGGCCCGGGCCAGGGGAGGTGGGGACCCGGTTCGAGGTACGGCTGCCGTTGCTGCGGGACGGTGCGTCCACGGTGCCGGGGCAGATGCCGTCGCGGCGGGACTGGCTGACGGCCGATCAGGGGCGCTGAGCACGCGTCGCGCTCACAGGAATTCCACAAGAAGCCCCGCTACCTTCCTGACCGGCCTGGCCCGGACCCGTGACCTCGGGACCGGGGGCCACCAGTCACCGAAGGAGATCCAGCCATGCCCAGCAACCGCAAGGCCGTCGTCGCCGCCCTCGCCCTGGCCGGCAGCCTGCTCGCCGTCGCGCCCGCGCAGGCGGACACCAAGCCCACCAGTGCCCCGACCGGCGACGGCGCCAAGTCGATCTGCAAGCGGCTGCCCAAGACCCAGGAGCATGTCGCCGCCGCGCTGACCCGGCTGAACGGCGACGCGACCGTCGTCGGCTCCGTGGCCCGGATGGAGCAGCGGGTGGCGAACGCCAAGGCCGCCGGCCACACCGAGATCCAGACCCTGCTGAACGACCGCCTGACCCACCGCAAGAGCATGGTGCCCACCCTGCAGACCCGCCAGAACGACCTCAAGGCGGTCGCCACCTGGTGCGCCGCCCAGCCCAGCGCCTCGGCCAAGTCCAAGTGACGGGCCGTCACGCCGGAGCCCTCGTGGTCACCTTGGTCACCGCGGCGGTGCTGGCCCTGAGCGCCTGCGGCCCCAAGGCCGCACACCCGGGCGCGGGTACCGACAACGCCCAGGTGCAGGACATGCAGCAGAAGCTCGACGCGGCCGAGAGCGCGGCCGCCGAGGCCGACGCGGACAGCACCCAGGACAACTGAGGCCCGGTCAGCGCACCTCCAACGGCCGTCGCGGGCCCGGTCCGCCGGGTTCGGGCGGTCGTCGTCGGGGCACCGGGGAGCGGGCTGGGGGCGGAGGGGGAATCCGCCGCCGGCCCGCTCCGCCCGTACTCCAGCGGGCGGACGGTGCGGTGCGGGCGACGATACGTCAACCGTCAGGCGTAGATGGCATGTTCGTGTCCGAAAAGACGCACGTCAAAGCCCTGGTCACCACTGCCCCAGACGACTACTGTCGCCGCAACGGCAGCCCCACCACAGCACCGACGGGCCGCCGGGCGCAGCGGCCGCGCACCCCCTGCGGCGGCCTGCGCGCCACCCGGCCGGGCCCGCCCGTGCGCCCCCGTCGCACCCCGGGCCCGGCCGGAGCCGGCAGCCGCTTCACCGGCCGGGGCTCGTCCGTGCTGCCCGCCGGGCAGGGACCTGGCGGTCCCGGGCGTCAGGTGGGCTCTTGGGGTTCTATGATCGCCGCATCAGGAGGGTGCCCTCCTGAAGGGTGCCGGGCTGTGGCAGAGCGGCCCATTGCGACCCCGTCACCCAGAGGACCCTGCGTGACGGGGCTGGACGCCGGAGAGGGTCCTCTCTCCCAGTCGTCCCGCGGGTTCGAATCCCGTCGGCCCGGCACCCGGCTCGGCACGGCATCCGTCGGACCAGGGCCGTCACCGGCCGCGCCGGGTGGGCCCGGCACGGGCGGTGACGTGCACGGTCAGGCGGTGTCCGGGGGCGGGGTGGTGCGGGAGGTGACGAAGGTGTCGGCCGCGTCGAGGTGGGAGGTGGTGGCGGTGCGGAGGGGGTCGTCCTGGGGGTGGTCCTCGGGGGTGCGGTGGTGGCGGATGGTCAGTTCGCGGCTGCCCTCGGGGCGGGCGGTGACGCGGTAGTCCCAGGGGTGGTCGGACTCGGGGGCGGCGGCGAGGCGGACGCCGACCTCGGTGGGGCGGTTGCCCGGGCCGAGGTAGGTGGACTCCTCGATGGTGCGCAGTTGCTGGGCGGGGTCGCCGGTGAGGTCGTGCTCCTGACGCAGCGGCAGGTTCGGGCCCTCGCCGGAGACGGTGAGGTAGAGCTTGCCGACCGGTGGGAGGTCCGACTGGAGCAGGGGGGCGGCCGCTGCCGCGGCCTCCGCCATCGCGGCGGTGACCAGTTCGTTGGCCGGGCCGTGGTCGGTCCAGGTGGCGCGGTGGACGTCGTAGGGCTCGTGCTCCGGCCAGCCGTCCTTCGCCCCGGCGACCAGGTCGTCCAGGGTGACGGGGCCCTGGGCGGACTTCCGCTCCACGTAGTCGACCACCTGGCGCAGCTCGTCGCCGGTCAGCGGGGTGCCGGCGGGCTTGCCGAGCAGGTCGCCGAGCAGGGTGGAGGTGGCGGTGGAGGAGCCGCCGGAGAGCTCGACCAGGCGGTCGGTGGCCCGGATGTGGGCGGTGCCCGCCTCGGTGACGGGGCTGAACTCCCCGCCGTAGGCGGCCTGGCCGACCCGGAGGGTGCCGAGGAGCTGCTCGCGTTCGGCGGGCGTGGCGGAGGTGTGGTCGAACGGTGCGTCGGTTCCCGACAGCGTGCGGTGGACATCGTCGAGCCGTCCGGAGTCCTCGGTGGAGCGGAGCTCGCCGCCGTGGTGCTCCGGGGTGAAGGCCAGGTAGGAGTCGGAGGGCAGGTCGGCCTTGGTGGTGTCGGCGAGTGGGATGTCGACGGTGAAGGGGATGATGCCGGTCTCCTTGACCGGGTTCTGCTTGCCGTCGAAGAGGGTCAGCTCGACCTCGGCGTGGCCCTGGTAACGGGCCATCGGGACGGGGTACTTGGCGTTGGAGATCACCTGGCCGGAGTCGCCGTGGGTGCCGCCCTCGCGCCAGAACCGCTGGGCGCCGCCGGTCAGGGCCGGGTTGTGGGTGACGTCGCCGGTGATCCGTGCGCCGACCAGTCCCTGGGCGCCGGCGTTCTTCGCCGACGGGTCGGAGTGGACGGTGCCCGAGGAGACGGAGTTGGACGGGCTGGACTCCGAGGCCTTCTCGGTGTTCAGGTGCTCGAGGGAGACGATCTTCATGCCGACCTCCAGCCCCTTGCCGCCACCGAGGGTGATCCGCTTGGTGGGGACGGTGGCCGAGACCTCGGTGCCCTGGGTCGCGGTGGTGAAGAGGGCGGACAGCTGGCTGTGCGAGGTCGCCCCGCTGACCAGAGGCGCCATCTCGTCCCAGGTCTTCCTGCCGAAGAACTCCGGGCCGCGCAGCCGCGCCAGGTCCTGCACGCCGCCGACGTCGCCGAGGAAGCGCAGCACGTCGCTGTCCTTCAGGCCGCCCTCCCAGACCCGCTCCGGCGGGACGCGGACCTCGGTGGTCGCGGGCGCGTCGGGCGACAGCGTCCGGGGCGGCTCCGCGGGCGCGGTCGTCGCGTCCTCGGTGGCGGGCTTGGGGACCGGCACGGTCTCGCCCGTCTCCACGATGGTCTCGAAGCCGATCGCCGCGGTGCGCTGCTGGTGCACCGAGGGGCCGACCAACGGCCGCCTGGTCATGGTGAACTGGAGCTCCGCCTCACCCCGGAAGGCGCTGCCGGGCAGCTTGGCCTTGGTGGCCGAACCCGCCGAGGTGCTGGTGTTGCCGGTCTCCGCGTGCTCCTGGCCGCGCCCGCCGGTACCGGTCAGACCGGCCGTCACCGAGACGGGCGTGTTCGGGATCGGAACGGCGGCCGTCACGCCGAGCAGGCCCTGGTGGCCGTGCGCGGTGCCCTTGGTGTCCGCGAAGGAGCGCTGGACGTCGGTGCCGGTGTTGAACTCGGTGGTGCCGGAGTCGCCCAGGTGCTCCATCCGGTCGCGGAGCACGGCGCCGACCCGGACGGTGGTGCGGCCGTGGTGCACCACGATCTCGTCCCCGGCCGTCATGCCCTTGAGCCGGGCCTGGAGCTTGTCGGGGGTGAGCTCGGCGTCCAGCTTGCTGCGCAGGCCCGGCCAGTCGCTGCCGAACGGGTTGCTCTCCAACTTCGGCTTCCCGTCGGACCGTCCGAAGCTGGGGAGCAGGGAGTTGGGCTTCCAGCCGGACTCCACCTGGCTGAGGAGCGACTCGCCGAGCGTCTGCCGAGGGGGTGGGGTGGCGCCGTCCGGCTTGGGCGGGGTCGGGTCGGGCAGGGCGTGGACGTCGGTGACGATCGCGGAGGAGTCGAGGCGGCGCCCCTCCACGAACCCCTTGGGCTGGGTGGTGGTGGGCCGGTCGACCGGGCCCGAGACCGGGTCGGCGTCGCGGGTCGGGACGGCCACCCGGGCCACCGTGTCGACCTGTTCGACGTGCGTGCCGTCGTTCACCCCGAGCCGGGTGAACTCCACCTTGACGTCGTAGGCGGTGTTGACGTCGAAGAAGACGGCCGGCTCCACGTGCTTGCCGCGGTTGGAGGCCGAGCCGACGGTCTCCGAGCCGTGGCCGTAGGTGCGGTCCATCCGGTAGGTGTAGCCGCCGGTGGCGTCCACGATCGGGGCCCGCATCCGGAGCAGCCCGCCGCCGTCGAAACGCTCGCGCCCGTCCCGCAGGTTGCCCTGCCCGCGCGAGGAGCGGCTGCCCGACTCGAACTCGTACTTGTCCGCCTTGGAGTGGTAGGTCGAGTCCTGCAGCCGTGCGGTGACGGTGACTTCGGCCTTCCAGGTGGTCCCGGAGATCGTCTCGGTGATCTGCCCGCCACGGGTGAGCTGGGAGAGCTTGGTCTTGAGCGCGACCCGGTCGAGGGAGGCATCGAGCTTCTGCTTCACCTCCTGCGAGGGCTCGCCGTACTTGTTCCGGACCGCGTCCTCCACCGAACTGCGCACCTTGTCGGCGCCGTTCAGGCTGTGCACCACGTAGGAGGCGTTCAGCTCGTGCTGCTCGCGCATCCGGCGGGGCGCGACGTGGGTCGCCTCCGGCGGGGCGGGCTTGGGCGCTTCGGCGGGCGGCTTGCTCCCCGGGGCGGGCTCGGCCGGGCGCTTGAAGTCGACGGTGCCGTCCTCGGTGCGCGGTGCCTGGACCTTGACGGTGTCCCGGGAGTCCAGGCCCACCTCCACCTTGAGCGGGGCCGAGGTGTCGGACCTGCCGCTGCCGCCCTTGTCACCGGGCGGGCCGAAGTGCACGTCGACCGTCAGCCCGGCACCGTAGATCACCTGCGGCGCCGAGTACTTGCCGTTGGCGTACACCCGGTCGGCCTGCCGGCCCTGCGCGCCGGCCCGGTCGCGCTGCTGGCCGTTGACGCCGCCGATCAGGTCGGCGCCCGGCGCGCCGGGCGTGGGGCGGGCGACCGTACCGCCGAACTGGCCGTTGACCAGGGCGGTGCGGGAGAGCAGGTTGCGGTCGACGTGGAAACTGCCGGTCTCGTTCACGGTGTTGAGCTCGGCCTTGCCGTCCTCGCGGCGGTACGTCATCGAGTCCACCCGGGCGGTCGCGGTGACGACCAGGTTCTCCTTGCCCGGGATCTTGATCTCCAGGGGCTCGCCCCGGGTCATGCCGGTGAGCTTGGCCGCCAGGTTGGGCTGGCTGAACCCCTGCAGGACCTGCTCCCTGACGGAGTCCCAGTCCTTGCCGAACCGCTCCCGGCCCTGGGCGTCGACCGCCTTGCGGAGCGCGGCGGTGCTCTCCAGGTCACGGACCACGACGGTCTCGCCGAGGCCGCCCCGGTCGTTGCCACCGCGCCAGACCGAGTCGGGCGGGCTGGTGACCTCGTGGGTGGGAGGCGGGGTGGTCTCGTCGGCCTTCGGCGCGGGGGTGGTCTCGTCGGCCTTGGGAGTGGCGGGGGTGGTCTCGTCGCTCTTGGGAGCGGAGGGAGTCGTCTCGTCGGTCTTGGGGGCCGGGGTGGTGTCCTCGGTCCTGGGGACGGTGGTGTCGGCGCGGTCGACCAGCAGCTTGACGTCCGCCGTGCCCGCCGCGTGCGTCTCGGGCTTGCCGTTGAAGGTCATCTCGAACTGCACTGGGCCCTCGTAACGGACGCCCGGCACCTTGGACTTGCTGGTCAGCTGGGAGGTCCGGCTGTCGCCCGAGATCTCGACGTGGTCCCGCCCGAGCCGCCCCGCGCCGCCGCCGCTGAACACGGCGGGGCCCGGCCGCAGCGCGCCGGCCAGTCCGAACTGGCCCGCGTTTCCCTGGTTGCTCGCGGTGCTGCGCACCTGCTGGACGGAGGTGCCGATGTTGAACTCGGTCTCCTTGGTGGTCCCGGTCTGGCGCAGGTCGCCGACCTTGGCGCTGATCTCCACCGAGCCGATGGTCCTGCCGTGCCGGTCCTTGAGCGTGACCGTGCTGGGCTCGCCGGCCGTCATGCTCTTCAGGTCCCGCTGGAGCCGGGGGAAGTCGACCTCGGAGAGGACCTTCTCGCGCATGGCGGGCCAGTTCTTGCCGAACTCCTGCTGTGCGGCCTTCTCCACCTGGTCGAGCAGCGCCTCGACGGGCTGCTTGTCGGTGGGGCCGCCGCCGTGCGGCGAGAGGTCGAGCACGATCTCCTGACCGCCGACCCGGCCGTCCAGCAGACGTTGCGGGGGCGTGCGCGGATCGCCGACCGAGTCACCGTCAGGACGCTGCGGCACCGCGACGTTCAGGCTGAGGTCGACCGCCTCGGTGTGGCTGCCGGTGGGGTCGGTGGTGACGGGCTGGTGGTCGTGGCGCAGCGAGCCGAAGTCCAGCTCCAGCTTCATCTTGGTCTCGAACACGTCGGCGGGCTCGGAGGTCTTGGACCGGGCCACCATGCCGCCCAGGTCGAGGTTGACCTCGCCCTGGCCGCGGTCGTGGAAGTACGAGGCCAGCTCCGCCCCCTCGGCGCCCGCGCCCGCCTGGCGGGTCTGGGCCCCGATGTTGAACTGCCACTGCGAGTCCCGGCTGCCGCCGAGCGCGACGGTGCGGTCGGCGCCGTTCTCGAACTCGATCTTCTCGGTGCGCAGGTGGGTCGACTCGGTGACCTCGCCGCGGAGCTTGATGTTCCCGCTCCAGCCGTTGCCTTCGAGCGGCACCGTCCAGGTCTCGCCGCGGGAGAGCGCGCTGAGCATCGGGCGGAGGGTGGCCGGACCGAAGTGCGCGTCGGCGAACGCCCGGGCGGCCGCCCGGTCACCCGGGACGACCCCGGAGAGCACGTCGATCACCTTCTGGCGGACGGCCGCCTCGTTCCCGGTGAGGCCGACGACGAGGTCGTTGCCCGCGATCGGGCGGGGGGCGGTGGTCTCCGCGGCGGGGGTCTTCGGCTCGGCCTCGGGGGGCGTGGCCGGCTTCTCGCCGGGCTCCTCGGGCTTGACCTCGGGGTCCTTGGCTTCGGGGTCCTTGACCTCCGGCTCCTTGACCTCCGGCTCCTTGGTCGCGGGGTCCTTGACCTCGGGTTCCTTCACCGCGGAGGCGGGGTCCTCGGTCTTGACCTCGGGGGTCTTGACCTCCGGGGTGGGGTTCGGGGTCGGCGTGACGGCCGGTGCGTGGACCGGCGCCGGCTCGCTGCCGTCGTAGTGGTTGCCCCGGTGATACACCGTCACCTGCTGCCCGTCCGGCGGACCGAAGATCGCCAGCGGGATGCCGTCGTGGTCGAGGACCCGCATGCGCAGGTTCAGCGCGTGGGCCGCGGCGGCCGGGAGCATCTCGCCCTCGGTGGTCAGCCAGCGGTTGCGCCAGTCGCGGACCGTCTGCAGCAGCGCGTCCCGCTCCTTGGGGGTCGGAGGTGGGGTGTTGTGGGCGAGGTGGTCACCGACGATGCCCCGCAGGTCGTCGAGCGGCATGCCGACGTAGCCGTCCCGGACGTCGCGCGGGAGGTACGCGAGCAGGTCGTTCGCGGTCAGGTCCGGGCGACCGAGCTGGTGGTTGCGGTAGTTGGCGACCACCTCCGGGGGCCACTGCTCCCGGGGCAGGTCGGTGAAGTGCCGGTCCACCGCCGTCTGCAGCCGCCGCGACGGGCTCACCGCACCGGTGCCGTGGGTGCCCGGCAGCCCGGGTGCGCTCACGGCGAGCGAATTGAGCAGGCAGAGGCCGTCGCCGGTCACCGGGACCCGGGGGCCGGGCGGCGGGAAGGTGGCGTCGGACGTGGCGGGGTGGGAGGCCGGCGGGACGTGGGTGGTCTCGGGAGCGGTGGTGGTCGAGGTGGTGGTCGTCGGGGCTTCCTCGGCGGCCTTCGGCGGCTGCTGGTGCTCCGGGGACGGCGGGGTGTGGGTCGGCGCCGGGGCCTCGGAGTCCACTCGGCCCATGAACTCCCGGAAGCCGTCGTACACCTGATCGTCCGTCGGCGCGGGGCGGCGCGGGGTGCGCTCGGGGCCCGGCTTGAGGGAGCCGCCGCCGGAGGGCGTGGTGGTGGGGGTGGCCGTGGGGGTGGTCGGCCGGGAGGGGGTCGGCGCCGGCTCGGCGGGGCGGGTGGTGCTGCTGCCGTGGTTGCCGGTCGTTCCGGTGCCGTGACCGCCGACCGGGCCGGTGACGAAGCCGTTGGGGACCGGGGGAGTGGCGGCCGGGGTCTGGGGCGTGGCGGAGGGCTCGGGGGAGACCCGGCCGGTCACCACCGGCTCCGGTTCGTTCCTGGTCGGGGACTGGCCGCCGGAGATCCGGGTGCCGCCGTCGAGGGTGGTGTGACCGCCGGTGCCGCCGAGTGCCCCGGCGAGGTTGGGGACCGAGGTGGTGCCCAAGGGCTGCTGCGGCGGCAGGTTGGAGGACTCGGTCACGGACTCGCGCACGGGGGTGGCCGAGTGCGCGACGGGAGCGGGCGCGGGGGCCGGCTGCTCGTGGACGGGCGTGGCGGGCCGGGAGACGGTCGACTCGGCCGGCGGTTCCTGCCGCTGCACGGTCGTCTCGGTGCTGCCGCGTTCCTGGACGGGCTGGTGGACCGGCGGGGGCGCGCTCTCCTGAGTGGACGGGCGGGGGCTCGGGTCGTGCGTGACCGTCGGTTCGACGGGGCTGCGCTGGAGGGTCGGCTCGTGGGCCGTCACGGGGGCGCTGTCGGTGCGGGCGAGCAGCGGCTCGTGGACGGTGGGCTGCTCCTGACGGAGCGTTGGCTCCGAGTGGCTGCGCTGGAGGGCCGGCTCCGGGGGTGTCACCGGGGTGCTGTCGGTGCGCGTGAGCAGGGGCTCTTGGCGGACGGCCGGCTCGTGGGGTGTGACGGGGGTGCTGTCCGTGCGGGTGAGCTGCGGTTCCTGGCGGACCGTCGGTTCGACGGGGCTGCGCTGGACGGTGGGTTCGTGGGGTGTGACGGGGGTGCTGTCGGTGCGGGTGAGCAGGGGTTCCTGGCGGACCGTCGGTTCGACGGGGCTGCGCTGGAGGGTCGGCTCGTGGGAGGTGACCGGAGTGCTGTCGGTGCGGGTGAGCTGCGGTTCGCGGGCCGTGACGGGCTGGTCCTGGCGGAGGGTCGGTTCCGAGTGGCTGCGCTGGAGGGTCGGCTCGTGTGCCTGGACCTGCTCGCGCGGGGTCATGACGGGGGAGTCCGAGCGGGCGGCCACCGACTCCTGGCGCGGGACCGCCGCGTGCATCTGGGTGGGCTCGGCGGGCACCGAGCGCTGGGCGGTGGAGTCGAGGGAGCGGGTCGTCGCGGTCGCCGCGTGCTCGGTGGGCGTGTGCTGGCCGACCTCCGTACGGGAGAACGTCGGTGACGAGGGTTCACTCAGGGAGCGGCTCGAACCGAACGGCGTCAGCCCGTTCACCCGGGACTCGCCCGGGCTGCTGGGGCGGCCCTCGGTCGTGCCGTGCGTACCCGTGCCGGAGGTCGAACCGCCGTCCAGCGAGCGGCTGGTCGAACCGCCGCCGCCACCGCTGCTGCCGCTGCCTTCGCCCGACGGGCCGTGGTAACTGCCCTCCACGGAACGGGGCGTGGGCTTGGAGAAGGTCGGCTGGCCGTCCCCGCCGTCGAGCGAGCGGGTGCCCGAGGTGTCGACGTGCGGCAGGTCGCCGGCCTTGGGGGCGTTGAGGTGGCCCTTGATGGCGGAGGAGCCGGCGTGCAGGCCCGCGCCCGCGCCGCCGGAGAGGCCGGAGCCGAGCAGGGACTCGCTGTCCACCTTGCCGGTGGTGATCAGTTGGGTGGAGACGTCCGCCCCGACGCCGACCGCCGCGCCGGTGGCCACCTTGCCGACCGTGGAGTTCAGCGCGCGTTCGGCGCCGAGCTTGGCGCCCGCTCCGCCGATGCCCTTGCCGATGAGGTGGGCGGAGGCGCCGCCGACCGCGCCGCCGAGGGCGTTCTGGCCGAGCTCCTTCATGTCGATGCTCTTGCGGTGGCCCTCGGCGACCTGGATGCCCTGGGCGAGCAGGTTGATGGCGGCCATCTGGGCGGCCTGCTTGGCCGCCATCTCGATCATTTCCTTGAGCAGGGTCTTGAGGATGGTGGTGACCACCGTCCGGCTGACCCCGACCATCACCGGCACCTGGAGCAGCGAGGCGCCCGCGGTGAACGGAGCCTCGGCCTCGGCGGTGGCGATCTCGAAGGCCAGGATGCCGAGTTGGGCGATGATCTGGATCTTCGCGGTCTCCGCCGCGTTGGCCGTCGCCTCCAGCATGTCGCCCATGCCGTTGAGCGAGTTGACCGCGCCGGGGAGGAAGCCGGGCTCCTCCGGGGTGCCCTTTCCGGTGGCGTACTTCGCCCAGTAGGCGGCCAGCGCCTCCGAGGCGCGGCCCTGCTGGCCGTCGAGCGCGCGTTTGATCGCGGCGTCCGAACTCTCCGTGGCGTCCGTCAGGTCCGAGGCGGCCTGGCGGCAGCGTTCGGCCATGTCGCGGAGCAGGTCCTCGTCCGCCTCCGGCCAGCGGCAGCCGGCCAGCAGTAGGAGCACCCACTGGAGGGGTTCGGGGAGTTCGACGGCCATCGGGTCAGTGCCTTCCGCTCTGCGAGATCCGCGGGGTCACCGGGATGTGCGTGAGGTTGTCCACCCGGGCGGCCGGCACGGCCGGCGCCTGGGGTATCGCGATCTCGGTGGCGTCGAGGTCCTCCAGCGTGGAGATGATCGACTGCTCCGCGTTGTCGTAGCCCTCGGCCATGGCCTTCATGCCCTCGGCGATGCCCTTCAGCGCCTCGGGCAGGCTCCTGACCACCTCCAGGGTGTCCTTGCTGAACTTGAGGTAGCCCTTGTCGCCCTCGGCGAACTTCTTCCCCGAGTCGTCGTTGCCCCAAGGGTTGGTGGCTTCCGCCGAGGGCAGGAAGGCCTCCAACGAGGCCGACAGCGCACGGACCTGCTCAGCCGCGGCGAGCAGCGGCGACACCGCCGCCTGGTACTGCTCCGGCTTGACCTGGAACCCCTGCCCGGCGTCACCGCCGCCCTGAGCGGGAGCCGCCGACACGCTCACGCGTCGGGCGGCCTGGAGTCTCTCGGCCCGGACCGGCTCGTCGCTGCTCATGGTGCTCCTCCGTCGTCCACCGGTCAGGTCTTCAGCGGGGGAAGTTAGCCTGCCCGGGTGGCCGCCACATGACGGGCCGGGGGATCGCAGGCATCCGCAGGGATGACGGTGTGACGGTCCATCAGCTCCATGGATGTGCCGTGGGCGGCGTGCGGGTTCCCTTACGGGCGCACCGGTCCGTGTGGTGGAGGGGTGTTCAGAGGCCGCCCGGTCCGTGGCCGGCGGGCTCAACTCGCCTGTGTGACAGCTGATCTGACGGAACGTCGTTTATCGGATGTGTAGTCCGGTCCGTGAAGATCCTGTGCCTGTCCGGCCGTCGGGGCGGGGCACCACGAGTGGAGGAGTACCGGGTGATCGGGTTCGAGATCGAGATCTGTCTTCCCGTCGCGGACCAGGCGGGGGACCCGATCGCCGGGGACACCCTGCTGGCCGCCAGCAGGACCGTGCACGGGTACGGGCGGGGGGACGTCCCGATCTACACGCTGGTCTCCGACTACCGCTCGCTGCCCACCCAACAGGCGTACTCCAACCTCGAGTTCGTGACCAAGCCCTGGCGCGTGGTCGGGGATGCACGGCTGGTCGGGCCGGTGCTGGTGGAGAACACCCTGGGCCAGATCCGCCAGGTGCGGGACGCGCTGTACGAGGTGGCGGAGGAGGCCGCCGAGACCGAGGAGGGCACCGCCCCGTTGGACGCGGCGGCCGCCACCTGGCTGAACTACACCACGGCCGGGAAGGCCCTGTTGCTGACCCCGGGCAACGGCTACGAGGAGGAGGCCGGGACCGAGGGCAACGGGGACGGCCTGTACCCGCACTACTCGGTGGGCGTGCCGCTGGGCGGGATGCCGTACTTCCTGGACCGGTTGCGGGAGGCGGCGCCGGTGGTGGACGACGAGATGCTGCTGCCGCAGGCGCGGCACCGGCTGGTGCAGGCCAAGGCCTTCGCCGCCTCGGCGATGGAGGACTTCCGGCAGCGCGGGGCCGGCGACGGCCGGGCCCGGGAGCGCCGGGAGCTGGACGGCTACCTCCAGTTCGCCTTCACCCAGATCGCGGCCTTCGCGGACTACGTGGCCCCGGACGAGGACGAGGGCCAGATCAAGAACGGCACCGTGCTGCTGAGCCGTGCCGTCCTCGCCGAGGTGTTCGCCCAGCTCTCGGCCGAGGCCCAGAGCTTCCTGCGGCAGCGGGTGCAGGATCTGATCACGAAGGTGTCCGAGTACCAGGAGGACCCGTACGAGGGGCCGAAGCTGGCGTTCCGCGACCGGGCCACCCGGGCGATCGTCGCCAACGCCCCGGTCTCCCTGGTGGCCTACGCCCAGGCCGCCTTCAACGGCCGCGTCTCGATCTCCCAGGAGCGGGTCTTCGGCGGGATGCGCGAGGTGTCGCCGCACGAGGAGGAGGAGGCCATGATGATCCCGTTCGAGATCCGCACCCTGCGGGCGAGCCGGAAGACCTGGGGGCAGCTCAGCACGGACCTGGCCGACCTCTGCACCTGGGCCCAGGCCGCCTACGAGCGCGGACGGGTCTGACCGCCCCGCATCCGGTGTTTGATTCTGGTGATTTGAGTTTGATAGCGTTCGATTGCTGTCGGCGACCCCGCCGCACCCGGTCGTCACATGGGCGTGTCGGCTGGTCGGGGTCAAGCCAACAGCGTGGTGGCGGCGGCCGTTGAGGGTCGGTCCGTCGTCACGAGAGGCCGGTGACGCCCCTCCGTTCGTCGGGGGTCACCGGCCTCTCGGCCGTTCTCAGGAGGCCTGGGCGGTCGCGGTGGCGCCGGGGGCGACGGAGACGGTGGTGTAGCTGTAGGTGGTGCCGTCGACGGTCCTGGTGGAGACGGGCCGGGCGGTGCCGTTCACCGTGATGGCGGAGACGGTGCCGGGGAAGCGGGCCTCCCAGGTGTAGGTGTCGGGGCCGGTGGTGTTGGTGAGGGTGGACCTGGTGGCGCCGTCGTGGCGCAGGGTCAGGGAGTTGGCACCCAGGCGCAGGTCGGAGACCTGCAGCCAGCCCATGCCGGTGGGCAGGTGGGAGGCGGTGGCCAGGGAGCGGGCCGGGGCGTTGGGCTGGACGCCCATCAGGCCCTCGACGGTCTGGCTGACCAGGGTGAAGGAGACCTCGGGGTAGTCGCCGTTGTTGCCCTGCTGGGCGACGGGGTGCTTGTCGTCGCGGCGGTCGTAGACGTACTGCATCCACTTCCACGCGGTGTCGTTGCGGTTGTAGGTGAAGTAGGTGTCGGGCAGGTAGGTGATCGCCTCGATGTTGGCGGGCTTGCCGCTCCCGCTCGCCTGCTGGTCGATGTAGTCGAGGTAGGCGTCGTTGCGGGCGCCCGGTGCGGTGATCCGCTTCATCGGCATGAACCAGCTGTTCTCCTTGCCCCAGCCGGTCGACGAGGAGCCGGCGGTGGAGTAGCCGCGGACCATCGCCGCACCCGAACCCGAGCCGCTCCAGGTGGAGTTGAAGTAGGACTTCAGGTCAGCGGCCTTCTGGGTGTACTGGGCGGAGAGCGCGGAGTCGCCCTTGTCGGCGGCCAGCGCGGCCATCGCCAGGAAGGCCTGGTACTGGGATCCGATGGAGTCGCCGGCCTCGGCGAAGTGGTCGTCGCCGAGCTCCTCGTAGCTGGCGGAGCCGGAGAAGATGCCGTTGCCGGTGCCCTCGGCGACGCCGTTCGGCTTGGCGGAGTCGTGCAGCTCGACGAACTCCTTGGTGGCGTGCCGGTAGTAGTCCCACAGGGCGGAGTCGTCGAGGTAGGAGCGGTCGCCGCTCCAGCGGTAGGCCTCGTCGGCCTTCTCGACCAGCTCGAAGGCGGCCGGGACCTCGCGGACGAAGGAGTCCGGGCCGGCGTAGTCGATCGAGAGGTAGGTCCGGTTGTCGAAGTTGAGCGCCCAGACGGGGTAGTACTTGTGCTCCGGGGTCGCCGAGGCGGCGAAGGCGCGGAGCATGGTGAGGTTCTCCTCGTTGAGGCCCAGCACCGAGGCGCCGGCGACCTGGTGGGCCATGTCCCGGGAGTAGTACGCGCTGCGGTGGGCGTAGCCGGCCCAGTAGGAGGCCTGGTAGGTGGCGCTGCCCGAGCCGGAGGGGTGGCCCTCGTCCACGTTGAGCGGGCCGGCGGTGCCGGGGACCTGGACCCAGCTGTTGGCCTTGCGCTTGGCCCAGTCGAAGAGGGCGGCCGCCTTGGGGTCGGAGGAGGTGACCACCGGGTCGGCCGGAGCGGCGGGGGAGAGCATCAGGTCGTCGACGTTGACCCAGGCGGAGCCCGACTCGAAGGCGATCTCCACGCTGTCGCCGGCCTTCACCGGCACCCGGCTGACGGTGTAGCGGGCGTAGCTGGAGCGGCTGGGCAGGGGGACCGTCCCGGCGGTGGCGCCGTTGACCCGGACGGTGAAGGCGGCGCCGGTGCCGCCGGTGGCGATCCAGGCGGTGACGTCGAAGCTGCCGTCGGCGATCGGGGTGACGGTCTGCCAGACCTTCTTGCCCGCACCCCCGTCCAGGTAGGCGAGCCGGCCGCCGAAGTGCGGGTTGTTGGTGGCGGTGCCGGTGCCGGGTGTGAAGTTCCAGGCGGTGGTGCCGAGTTCGAAGCCGGGGTTGGTCACGGCGATCGGTGCGCTGCGGAAGACGGCGACGTCGTCGACGTTGATCCAGGCGGTGCCGGACTCGAAGGCGATCTCCACGCTGTCGCCGGCCTTCACGGTGACCCGGGGCACGGTGTGCCGGGTGTAGGAGGAGGCGGCCGGCAGGGCGACGGTGCCGGCGGTGGCTCCGTTGACCCGGACGGTGAAGCTGCCGCCCGCGCCGCCGGTGGCGATCCAGGCGGTGACGTCGTAGGTGCCGGCCGTGGTGGGGGTGACGGTCTGCCAGATCCTCTTGCCGGCGCCCGCGTCCAGGTAGGCGAGCCGGGCCCCGGTGCGGGGGTTGTTGGTGGCGGTGCCGGTGCCGGCGGTGAAGTTCCAGGCGGTGGCGCCCTGTTCGAAGCCGGGGTTGGCGAGGGCGGGCGGCGGCGCGGTGGCCGCGGCCGCGGTGGGGGCGGCGGCGGTGAGCGGCGCGAGGCCGGCGAGCAGGGAGAGGGCCACGAGGACGGTCGGGCGCGGGGGCCGGGCGGGGCGCATCGGGGGGCTCCGGTCTGAGGGGGGACGGAAGGCGACGGGCGGACGCTAGCAGTCCGGGTAGGACTTTCCCTAGTCTTGCAAGATTGCGATGCCATATACGTCAGAAAGCTTCCATGAATACCTTGCAAGCAACTTTGCAAGGTTGCTAGCCTCCTGCCCCGTCGGCAACGGAGCCGGCTCCGAGCAAGTGGTCAAGGGGTTCTGACATGGACATAAGCCGTCGCGGAGTGCTGCAAGCCGCAGGGACGCTCGCCGTGGGCCTGGGCCTGTCAGGAGTCGCGGCGTGCGCGAGTACCGGCGCCCCGAAGCCCCGGGCGGGTGCGGACGATCCCGGCTCGGCCACCAAGGGCGACATCTCGGTCTGGAGCTGGCAGGGCCCCGCCGCGCAGCTCAAGGCGCTGGTTCCGGCGTTCAACGCGGTGTTCCCCGACATCAAGGTCACCGTCCAGGACATCGGGAACCCGGCGATCTGGGAGAAGATCAACACCGGCATGGCCGCCGGCGGCGCCGGTCTGGCCGACGTCCTGCACATCGGCGTGGACTACCTGCCGGGCTACGTGGAGAAGTTCCCGATCGGCCTCGCCGACCTGGGCCCGCTCGGGGCCTCCCGCCACAAGGATTCCTTCGCCCAGGGCCTGTGGGCCACCGTCGCCCCCCAGGGCCGCGTCAACGCCCTTCCCTGGGAAGCGAATTCGGGCGGGTTCTGGTACCGGGCCGACGTGTTCGAGCAGGCCGGGGTGGACCCGGGCGCGCTGGACACCTGGGACGACGCGATCGAGGCCGGCAAGAAGATCAAGGCCAGGACCGGCAAGTACCTGCTGGGCATCGACAAGCCCGCCTCGCAGGCCGACGCCGCCAACTTCTTCCAGCTGCTGCTCCAGCTCCAGGGCGCCTTCTACTTCAACCTGGAGGGCGCCATCACGCTGGACTCGCCCGAGGCGGTCAAGGCCATGACCGTCATCAAGCGGATGAACGACGCCGGGCTGGTCTCCGACCTGGCCGGCGGCTGGACGGCACTGATCAGCTCGATCAAGCAGGGCACCGCCGCGGTGCTGCCCTGGCCCACCTGGTTCGGCGGCGTGATCGAGGAGACCGTCCCGGAGGAGGCGGGCAAGTGGGCGGTCCGGCTGCCCCCGGCGATGCGGCGCGGCGGCTCCACCGCCGCCACCGTCAACTCCACCCACCTGGCGATCAACGGCAGCAGCACCCAGCAGGCCGCCGCGTGGACCTTCATCGAGTACGTGCTGACCCGGCCGGAGTCCCAGGTCGCCATCTACCGGGGCAAGGGCATCGCCCCCGCCCTGCTCAAGGCCTACGAGGACCCGGTCTTCCACACCACCTCGCCCTTCTTCCGCGAGCAGCGCAAGGGCGAGGTCTTCCTGGAGGCGCTCAAGGCGCCCTCACCGGCCTTCAACTACACCTCCGACTACGCCCGCGCCCTCAAGGTGGTGACGGACGCGCAGACCAAGGTCCTGCTCAAGGGCGCCGACCCGGCGGAGGTGCTGCGCAAGGCCGCCGACCAGCTGGCCCAGCAGTCGGGGCGCAAGCTGGTCAGGTGAGCCGGACGCGGCAGGCGGCGGCCCCCCGGGGAGGGGGCCGCCGCCGTGGTGGGGTGACCTTCCGTCAGTGCCAGACCCAGGTCTGCTGGGAGCCGCCGTTGCGGTCCCAGAGCTGGACGTAGGTGCCGTTGTAGCGGATGGTGTTGAGGTCCGCGTCGAGGACGCGGGCGTTCTTCTTGGTCTGCAGGGCGTGGCCGTCCCAGATCCAGATCTGGTTGTCCCAGCCGTTGCAGTCCCAGAGCTGGATCCTGGTGCCGTTGCCCCCGATGGTGTTGAGGTCGGCGTCCAGGCAGCGGTGGTTGTACTCGGTCTGGATCCAGTAGTAGCCGACCGGCTGGCCGGCGACCGGGGTCCAGATCCAGGTCTGCTGGGCCTGGCCGCTGCAGTCCCAGAGCTGCACCTTGGTCCCGTTGCCGCCGATGCTGTTGAGGTCGGCGTCGAGGCAGCGGTTGCTGTACCCGTTGGTCAGGGCCGTGGTGCGGTACTGGGTGGCGGCCAGGGTCGACGGGGACGAACTGCCCACGACCGGGGGACCCGGGGCCGCGGCCGCCGCCTCCGCACTGGTGGTGCCGCCCACCAGGGCCAGCGAGAGGGTGCTCATTCCGGCCGCGATGCCGAGGCCGATCCGGAGTCTGGTCATCTGTGCCTCACAACGTCTCGTCGCGCGTGCTTCCTTGACCGGTAGTCGGGGGAGGCCTTGCGCCCGTCCCCCGACTGCCTCCTCCAAGGTAGGAGCGAGATAAGCACCGCACATGAGGCCGTCGTCCCGGTCCGGTCCCGGGACCGCTAGAGCTCCTCGTCCCGGGCGAGTTCGTCCCACGGGAGGTCCAGCAGGCCCTCCACCGCGACGGTTCCTGACGGGAGGTCAGGGGTCGGCTGGAACCAGATCACGGTCAGCTCCGACCGGTGCAGGTACCGGGGCAGCTCCGGGTCGACCGGCTCGGAGGTGAAGTGGCCGACGCAGATGACCTCGGGCAGCAGCTCCACCGGTCCGAAGGCCGTGCCCGGATCGCCCGTGAGCTCGCGCGGCGGCTCGACCAGGTGGCCGGGGCGCCCGCCCGCGACGGCCTGGCGGCGCAGGCCCGCCAGCTTCATGTCGTTGACGGGCCCGCAGGGGTAGCCCTCCAGGAAGTGGCCGTAGGTCGAGGAGAGCGTGACGTCGAGGAGTTCCACGGTGCGTCCGGAGGCGAGCAGGAGCCGGGTCAGTGCCATGCCCGTACGCTAGCGCGGACGTCCGCCGGACGCCCTCGCGTTTTCTCAGGCGCTGGTACGGCGGACCTGGTAGTTCCAGCGCCGGAGGGAGCTGACCACGGTCTGGGCGCCGATCGGGTTGGCGCTGTGGACGTAGACCGTGCCGATCCGGAAGGGGCGGCCGTGGAAGGCGGCCTCCTCGAGGAGCGTCACCACCGGCATGATGCTGTCCTCGCCGCCCAGGTCGTGGTCGAGCCAGAGCTCGTCGACGTACACCTCGCGGTGCTCCTCCAGGAGCCGGACGCCCTCGGCACTGGTGCGGGCGATCCGGGTGACCCAGGGGAGCGGCCGCAGGTCGTCGATGCCGAGGACGATGGGCGCACGGGTGTCGTTCATGAGGGCATGCTCCCAGGCCTGCGGGGCGCCGACCAGCGAGTTCCCGCGGCCCGGGCGGGGCACCCCGGCTGACGGGCGGTCAGCCCCGGTCCACGCTGACGCCGCCGACCAGCCCCCAGGCGTTGACGTGGATGGTGGGGCCGCCGAGGCGGTCCGGGCCGTCGTCGCTGACGCCGCCGAGGCGCAGGCCGGTGACCTTGACGTTGACGTCGGGGCGGACCCGGAGGCGGACGCCGCCGATCAGGCTCAGTTTGGTGATGCGCAGTTCGGCGGTCTCCGGGAGGTCGACCTCGGTGAGGTCGACGTCGACGCCGCCGATCAAGGAGGCGGCCAGGGTGCGGGCGTGGACCTCGTCGCCCGAGAGGCGGGTGCCGCCGATGATGCTGATCCGGACGTCGGTGCTGCCGTCGTCCTGCTTCCCCGTGTTCGTCATGGCTTCACCGTAGGGCCGCAGGGGAGTTGACGGACAGTGGGACGACGCACGTGCGGGAGATGACGGATGTCATCCCCCGCACACCGTCGGCTCCGTCAGCCCGGGAGGTGCAGGTAGGTGCGCGAGCCCCGGGCCGGGTCCAGGGTGGCGGTCCAGGCGGGCGGGGCGAGCGCGGGCGGGACTTCGGTGAAGCCGTGGCGTTCGAACAGCAGGCCGGAGCCGGTGGTGGCGGTGCAGACGGTGTGCAGTCCCAGCCGGCGGGCCTCGGCGAGGACGGCCGCGACCAGGGCACCGCCCAGGCCCGCGCCCTGGCGGCCGGGACGCACGCAGAGGTTGTGCAGGAGCCCGGGCGGCCGCCCGCCGGGGTCCT
>NZ_JBSGEL010000069.1:0-40301 GCF_053602875.1 Kitasatospora sp. NPDC004289
GCTCGCCGACCGTTACCACGCCGGAGTTGTCCTGGCCTCGCTGATCCTCTGGCTCCGCGAACCAGCCAGGTGATCAATTGTCAGACACCCCCTAGCGAGGTGCTGCTGCGCCACCGGTCAGGGCGCAGTCCGGCCGGGTGAGCTTCAACCGGGAGCCGGTGGTGAGGCAGGCGGCGATCTGATGGACCTGCTGGCCGTAGCTGCGGCCCTGTACCGAGCTCACCGATCCGTCCCGGCCGACCTCGCAGGGGTTGTTCTCGGTGCACTGCTCGCCGTCCTCGTTGTGGGTGTTGTTGATGCCCACGACGGTCTCGCCGTCGGACGCCAGCAGTGCGCTGCCGGAGTGGCCGGCCCTGCTGGCGCAGTTGCCGGTGGTGGCGTAGCGCACCGCGTTGTCCTGTTGGTAGCTGGCCTCCCGCAGGTGCGGCACCACGGCCTCCACCGTGCACGACGGACGGTTGAAGTTGTAGGCCATGGTCAGCCGGTCGCCCTTGCGCATCGGGCTGGTGGACAGCCGGAAGACCTTCGCGCCCTCCGCGGCCAACTGCGCGTAGGTCTTGTCCAGCCGGTACAGCGCGATGTCGGTACCCGACATCGTCGCGTACACCAGTCGGGTCGCGCGGGCGCTTGCCCGGGGGTAGCCGGCGGGGTCGTTGATGGTGACCGGGCCCTTCAGGTCGGCCGGCCGGTCCACCAGCGCCGTTCCCGGCGCGGGCCGGCCGCTCGGCACGCAGTGGCCGTTGGTCAGCACCAGCGCCGGGTTCTTGGGGCGGGCGGTGGGCGGACGGACCACGGATCCCAGGCAGTTGCCGACCTTGGCCGCGCCCTCCACGTTCGGGATCGGATCGAGCGGCGGCACGTCGGTCCCGGTCACGATGCCGTTGATCCAGGCGGCGTTGGGTGCGACATCGGCGTAGAGGCCGGGGAAGTAGGAGTTCTTGTTGCCGGCGCCGACGACCGTTCCCGCCAGCACCCACTCGTCGCCCTCCCGGACCAGGGCAGGGCCTCCGGAGTCCGTCGTCCCGGGGCCGAGAGGGAGAGTGGTGCGGCCGATGCACAGCAGCGAAGCGGTATCGGTACCGTCCCAGCACTCCTCCATCGGCAGGACCTCGGTGTCGGCCTCGCGGAGCCTGCTGGGGAAGCACACGGGGTCGTTGAAATCGTCGCAGCTGTCCGAAGCCTGCCCCCAGCCGAGGACGCGGGCGGGCGTCCCGGCAACGGGCGTGGTCGCGGACAGCCGCACGGGCTTGGCCCGTACGGGGGTGCCCAGGTGCAGCAGCGCGATGTCCTCGCCCGGGGGGTCGTACGCGGCCGTACGCCGGTAGAACCTGTCGACCTCGGCGACCTCGCCGCCGGTGGTGACGTCCAGCGAGCCGACGCGGACCTTCCAGCCGCGGGGGACCCCCGCCTTCGAACCCGTCGGGGTGCTGGCGCAGTGCCCCGCCGTCACCGCCCACTGCGGAGCGATGAGCACGGCCCCGCAGCGGTGCCCGTCCGGGCGGGGAGCGTCGTACTGGAGCGAGACCATGAACGAGTACGGCTGGGTGGACTCGGTGCCCCCGATGACGGCCTGTGCCGGCAGGGCGGTGACCAGACTCGTGATCGCCGCCGCCCCCGTCGTCAGGACGGCGGCCGTCCTTCGGCTCATCCACGTGCGCATGTGTGACTCCCGTTCGTCCGCCGCCGGGCCCTCGGCCGGCGGCCATGTACGGAGGAACGGCACCGGGCCGTTCCGCATGGCCACGATCTTGAACGCGGAGGGTATCCGGTAGGCCTCACCCGCGCTTCAGGCACACTGCGGGAGCCACTCAAACGTGTTTCAGCGAGAGCCTCGACGCCCGTAACACGGTTGCGAGCCCTGGCTGCTGACCCTCCATCAGCAGAGCGGAGTGCGGCGTGGAGGCCGAGCCGTCGTTCCCAGCCGGGCCACTGCGCGCTCGACGGGTCGGCGCCAGCGGCGGTAGGTGGCCTGCCAGTCGGACTCGCTGTCGCAGCCCGCGCTCCGGCGAGCGTCGGATCGCCGCGTCGTCCTCCACCACCAGCAGGCCGATCAGGAAGAGCCGGAAGCCCGCACGCCGTGCCAGGTCCGCAGAGGTCCTGCCGACACCCGCGAAGCTGCCCGCGCCCGGACTCAGGCCGAGGCCACCGCGGCGGGTGCCGCTGATCTGCGTCGTGGCGGTCGGGTTCGCCGTGGCCGCGCTGTGGACCCCGCACCGAAGGGGCCTGCTCGCCACGTCACTGGCCTTGCCGGCGTTGGTGTTCTGCCCGGTCCGGCTGGTCAAGGCCGAAACCGGGCGGTCTGCCGTTGGGCGATCCGTGTCGCGGCCGGTGACGGATCTGGTCCGCTGAGTGTGGGGTGGTCAGCTGGTCGCGGCGGGACAGGAGTTGCCGGTGGCCGTGCCCGGCGACTGCCCGGTTGTGGGTGATGTGTCCTTGCACCCGGTACACCTCGGTTACACTCCGCACACCGTTCAGCATCGGAACCGGCGCGGGCCGGGAGGCGGTTCGGCGAATCCGCCCATGCCCGTGCCTTCAGACGACGAGGACTTCTTTGTGGCAACCGACTACGACGCTCCGCGCAAGGGCGACGACGACAGCTCGACCGACAGCATCGAGGAGCTGAAGGCCCACCGGAGCGACAAGTCGGGCTCCAGCATCGACGCCCTCGACGTTCTCGAGTCCGCCGATGGTGTGGAACTCCCCGGAGCAGACCTCTCCGGTGAGGAGCTCACCGTCGCCGTTCAGCCGATGATGAGCGACGAGTTCACCTGCAGCAGCTGCTTCCTGGTCCACCACCGCAGCCGACTGGCGCGCTTCAAGAACGACCAGCCGATCTGCCGCGACTGCGACTGACCGGGCATCGAGCCACGCGCCCACGCGTCCCTCACGGGGGCAGCGGGCGCTGCAGGACATCCTCGACCGCGGCACCGGCTCCCGATCACTTCGGGCGGGAGCCGGTGCCGCGTGAACGCGTGAGGGCTTCGGCGACAGTGTCCCGGCGAGTGGCGGCCGGATTGCCGCGGGCCGCGGGCGGGTGCCTCCGGGCGGCTCCCAGGGCCGAGTTTTCGCGACCCGCCGGCCGGGCATGACTGCGGCGGCAACCGCCACGCCCCGTTCCGAGGACTGAGGCCAGGTCATGCAGTGGTGGAGCGTCAGTGCCTTCGTCGTCAGCACCGTCGCGGTCGCCGTCCTCGCGAACCTCCGGGCGTTCCTGGCCTGGCGGCGCGCCGACCGGGCGCTCACCCGGGCACTGGCGGAACTGGACGAGCGTACGGGGGCGCTGTACCCGGCGACCCTGCTCGCCCACGGCCGGAGCCGCTACGACACCGTGGCCACCGGATGGGCGGCGATCCACCGCGCCAGGAGGCCGCTGCGGGACGGCGAGCTCGACCACCCGCTCACCGCCCTGGCCCGCGAGGTCGTCGACCGCGGACACCTGCAGGACGTCACCGAGCTCACCGAGGGACCGGACTTCCGTACCGCACACGGCGAGGAGGCCCGGTGGGTGGCCGACCGGATACCCGGGCCCGAGCAGGAGGGCAACCTTGTCCCGGCGTTGATGGGCTTCCCGGCGGTCGTGATCTCCGGCTGGATGGCGCTCTGCACGGTCGTGGGCCTGGCAGCCTGGCTGTCGCGGACGGGGGCGGCGGCGGACGACACCAGCCCGCCGGACGACGGCTCGGGTGCTTACGGCGGTGCGGTCCTGGCCGGTCTGCTCGTCTGGCTGGTGGGGTTCGCGGTCGTGCTCGCCGTGCAGGCGCTGTTCTGGTACCCGGTGCGGGAGCGCTGGCTGCGCAGGTTGCGGGACCGCAGCGCGCAGCTGGTCCAGCGCGAACTGGGTGATGCCCACGACGCGTTCCTCGCCGACCTGGGCAAGGGGGCCGCTGACACGCTCCGCGCTCGGGAGGAGAGGTGACGGTCACCAGGGCGCTCCGGTCGGCACGGTGACGGTCCGTCACTCCCGGGCCGCTGGTCACGCCCGCCGTCGACGGGGTGCCGAGGTGCTGTAGGGGGGTGCCCGATGTCCGGGGAGCGGACGGTGGTGTGAGAGGCTTCGGCGCTCCTTGCACCACGTCTCACCTGGGGGAATCCCGTGCGGGTCCTGCACCGCCGCCACCTGTTCACCGCTTCGGCGCTCGCGCTGGCAGCCCTGCTGACCGCGTGCGGCGGGCCGGCCGACTCCGGACCCGCCGCTCCCCGCGCGTCGGTGTCACCCTCGGTGGGCAGGTCCGCCGCCGCGGCCTTCGATCCGGAGGTGGCGCTCGCGAAGTCGGCGGGTGGCCGCTACTCGGCCGAGGTCGCCATCACCTCCGCGACGGACGGCGAGACCCTGCTGACCGGCTCGGGCACGATGAACCTGGGCGAGCGGCTCAGCGGCCGGATCGAGATGCGGGCGAGTGAACCGGACGAGTCCGGCCGCGTCCTGCGGCTCGAGACGGTCATGACCGAAGACGGCTCCTACGGCCGGGACCTGGCGGAGAAGGGTCCATGGCTGAAGGTGCCCGGGGACGCCGACTCGCCGCTGTCGGACTTCAGGGCCTACGTCCGGGCCCTGGCAGGCCGGGGCCCGGACGCCCGCAAGGGCGTGCAGCGGGCGGCGGACGGCACGTCGACCCTGCACCTCGCCGGCCGGTTCGAGGCGCGGGAGCTGGCCGCGCTCGACCCGCGAGCGGCCGGTGCGATGGCTTCCAAGGGCGTCGACGGATTCGACTGCGACCTGTGGATCGACCAGGAAGGCCGTTTGGTCCGTTACGTGCAGAAGATCGAGAGCAAGGGCCATCTGGTGGCGACCGTGGTCGAGTTCAAGAACTTCGGCGCCTCCCGGCCGGTCACAGCACCCGAACTGAACTGACCACCGGCGGCCGGCGGCCGACGAGGCGGGCGTGCACCTGATGCCGGAGCAGCGGCCGCTCGGGGGGCCGGTCAGCGGTGGCGTCCTCCGGTGCGCCGGGGACGGGCCGTCGGCTCGCTCTGCGGGGCGGCCGGGCGGGGCATGGGGACGGCCTCGGGTGGGGCGGTGGTCGGTGCCGGTCGGTGGTGGTGGCGGAAGGCGTAGACGGTCGACGCCGTGAGGCGGCCGGTCACCGCGAGGCCGGTTGCGGCCGCGCAGAGCAGGAGGGCGAGCCCGGCGTTCCCCGGAGCACTCAGCAGGGCGGCGACCGTGCCGACACCGAGGCAGACCATGGCGTACCGGACGCGGCGCCGGAACTCGGCGTCGTGCGGGGCGGCTGCCGCTCCCGCCAAGGCGCCTGCGGAGCAGATCAGCCCGGAACCGGCGACCAAGGCGAGCGGCGCGTCGGGTGGCTGCTCCAGGAGGTGGGATGCCGCGGCGACGGTGCCCGCTGCGGTGGCGGCCGTCACGGCGTGGGCGAGCAGGAGTCGAGGGCCCGTCACGGACGGCGCCTCGGTCCGAGTCGTGCCGTCCGGCGGGAGCAACGACGTTGGCGCGGAAGCCCGTTCGGGTCGGCGGCGCCGGAACACCAGGAGCACGCCGGCGAGCAGGGCGCCCGCGATCACCGTGCCTCGGAGGTACGGCATGCTTCCGCCCGGAAGGGCCGTCGGGAACCAGGTGGCCGTGACGAGCACGCCGAACGCACCCGCCGGCCAGGACGCGGCTCGTGCCCCGCGCAGCGTGTCGTGGGCGAGGGCGAACAGGGCGAGCGCCAGGACCGAGAGGACCGCCGTCAGCGCGAGGCCGAGCAAGGCGGTGTCGGTGAGCGGACGCCACCACATGCTGTGCACCTGGGCGGAGCGGCTCCCGTACGGCTGGCTCGGGTGGAGCGCGCACCCGGCGTAGAGCCCCGCGAACAGGCCCAGGGCGATCAGTGCCAGCCGCCCCGTCCCGGCGCGGCCGCCGCCCCAGGCGCCGACCGTGCGGCGGATGCCGGTCCCGAGGACGGCCCCGGCGGGCAGGAGGAGGGGGAGAGCCAGCCAGGTGTAGACCGGGCGCAGCGTGTCGATCTCCAGGAAGCCCAGGCGCCCCCCGGTCAGCATCAGCTCGAAGCTGTCGCCCAGCAGCAGATTGACGGCCAGCAGGGCGACGCAGCCGGTCAACGCGGCGTCCCAGAAGCTGAGTTCGCCGGCGAGGGCGGGGTGGCGCAGGGCGGCACGGCGTCGGGGGAGGGCGGGGTGGGTGCCGAACGGCAGACCGCCGCCGTCGCGTCCGGCGGCCAGGTCGACGAAGAAGGCGTCGAGGCTGCGCTGCAATCCCGCCCTCCGCCCTGACCGGGTGTCGTGGCCGTGGACGGCGAACGTGTCGGCGTGCAGTTCCCTGGACTGGAGGAAGGCGTTGCGGGCGGCGTACACCAGACCGGCCAGCACGGCCAGGTGGAAGGAGAGCTGCCCGAGGTACCCGCCGTCCCCGGCGTCACCCGACACGGCGAAGCCGAGGGCGGCGACGAGCAGGAGGAGGAAGGCTCCCCACAGCGCGCCGATGCCCTGGGTGACGTCGAGGTCGCGGTGGCGGATGTGGCCCAGTTCGTGACGGACGACCACCTCGAAGGTGTCCGGGGCCTCGTCGAACCGGCTCTCCATGCCGCTGCCGAGCTCGATGTGCCGGCGCCCCCAGTGTCCGAAGGCGACGGCGTTGGAGGTGTAGTCGCCCGGGTTCAGCCAAACTCCGTGGACGGTGACGCCGGCTTCGTCCGCCAGCCGGAACACCGCCGCCGCGAGGTCCGGCCGGTAGCCGGTCCCCGGGCGCAGCCTCAGCAGGCGGTGGCGGAGGATCTGCCAGTACGGCCCGAGCCAGTAGAGGACGAAGCCGCCCACCCCCAGGGTCCCCAGGGCCAGGCCGACTCGGAACTCGCCCCGGGGGACCGGGGGTCGGGGGCAGTGCTGCGCCAAGTACCGCTGCAGGGCCGGACCGTCCTCGCCCGCCACCTGCTGCGGGGGCCAGACCGGTGCCAGGCGGAGGATCTCGCGTTCGACGGGGGACAGCGGCAGTTGCAACTGGTACTGCCTGACCGCACCCGGCCAGCACATGGCGTACGCCATGCCGGCGTCCTCCTCCCGGCTGGTGGTGGCGGGGAAGGCGATCGTGACCGCCGCGCTCATCAGGGCGACGCAGAAGAGGAGGGCCCGGGCGAACACGTCAACTCCCGCTCGTCGCTGGGCCGTTCCCGCCCCCGTCTCCGGTGGTGTCCCCGTCCGGGTTCCCGTTCCCGGTGGTGTCCCCGTCCGGGTTCCCGTTCCCGGTGGTGTCCCCGTCCGGATCCCCGTCCGGGTGCCGGCGGTCGGCGGGGCCGGGCGCACCCGGGCCGATCGCCGGGGTGCCGGAGGCGCCTGCGGCCAAAGCGGCGACGAGCTCTGCCAGGACGGAGTCGGCGATCTGCTCCGCCCGTTGCCGGTCGGACGTGTGGCGCAGGGCGCCCGACAGCGCGGCCTGCCGCCAGCGGACCAGCTCCGCCGCGGTGGGTGCGGGAGGCTCCGCCTCCGGCGGCAGGTCCGGTTCGGCGGGCTCGGGCGGCTCCTGGCCGGCCCCGCGTCGACGGCGCCTCACCCGGTCCGAGAGGCGCGAGGCCAGCCGGCCCACCCACTGGGCGGACATCGTCCCGAGCACTCCGGCGGCCGCCGACAGCGCTGCGGGAGTGACCACGTCGGTCGCCAGCCCCACGATGTCGATGGACAGAGGCCTACGGCGCCGCAGGCGGGGGCGGAAGTGGCTCCGGGCGCGGCGCTCGAAGAGCGGGAGTTCCTTCGGGGCGACCTCGGCCACCACCGGCCGGGCGAGGTCGCGGATGATCCGACGGCGTTCCGCCCGGACCCGCCACGGGCTCACGGGCCAGGCGGCGTCCGATGATTTCGAAGTCGTCATGAGTGTGTGTCAGCCCCCCGTTGCGGTCCCGGACTCAGCTGCGACCGCGGTGATGTCGGACATCGGCCCGCGTGCCGCGACGTGTCGTCAGTATGGCCCCGTGATCTCACGCTGTCCGGCCATCGGCGCGATCGGGCTCCGGGACCGTTCTCGGGCCGCCCCCGGCTGGTCGGGCCGCACGGCGCAGAGGGAGGCCCCTCCGTCGAACGCGGCGGCAGAGCTCACTCGGGTGGCCGTCGATCGCCGCAGGCAGGTCCCGAGCCGCTGTCCTCACCACAGGGTCACCGTCGTGGGTGAGCCGGGCCGCTGTCGGACGGCGGATCAGTACGGCCTGGTGGGCTCGCAGTTGAACCTCCGGATGCACCAGGTTGCCGCGTTCGGGGAGCGTCCGGAGCAGTCCGATCACCCTGGCCCGGCATGCCCGTTCGGGGGCGGTCGCGGAAGGTGATGAGGGGCGGGTGCTCGACCGCGTCGGGGTCGGTCCGCGGGTCGTGGGCGTGCAGGCTGGATCGGCGCAGGTGGCCGGCGATCCGCAGCCACTGGCCGTCGCCGAACTAGGCGGTCAGCACCCCGAAGTCGACGTCCGGGTCCTCCGGCGCCTCGCTCGACGGCTTCCGTTCAGATCGGGCTGGGCATTGCGTGGGTGAGGACGCGATCTGCATCGATCAGGCAGGAGACCGTTCGTTGATGGAGGTCGCCGACGCGATCCAGCACGGTCACCCGAACGTACACGTCGGCCATCACCGCGAGGGCGGCCTCCGTGAACCATGCGAGGCGCAGGCGGCTGCCTGCGGGGCACACGCCGTTCGGTCCGAGTGATGTGAACCGGTAATCCTGCCCGGTCCTGAGGCCGCGGGACTCGGCCGCCGCCACCACAGCAGCCAGCGGCACCCAGCCCGTGGTGCGGGGTGACAGCGGGTCTCCCGTATCGACGAAGTCCACCCGGTAGTGGACCGACTGGACCACGACCGCGTCGTGGCCGCTGTTGGTCAGGAATCCCGTCCACGCGAGGTCTCCGCCCGGCGCGGTGTCCGCGGTGACCCAGGCGGTGTGGCCGAGCAGCGGGCGAACGGTGCGGGCGTACTGGGCTCGGGCGATGACCGCACCGACGCTGGCAAGCAGGGCCGCTGTCGCGCTCTGCGCGTCCAGAAGCTGCCACGACCACGGCCAGACCTGAAGTTTCCGGCCCGTCATGTTCTGCCGCACGACCATGTGGACGAACAACAGCACAGCAATGAACAGCAGCGTGTTGAGCGTCCAGATGACGAACGGGCTGCGCCGTACCACCCGCTGACGTAAGTCCATGAGATTCCCCCTGACGGATCCGCCGGTCGGCACCAGCGCTCCTCAGCGTCCTCCGCTTCGGACGACCGCGTAAGAGGGCCCTGGGGAATCGGAAGAATTTTCGCCGGACAGCGGGCGATGACGTGCTTGAGGCTCGCCGAACTTCGGTGAGACGGTGGCGGTGAAGGTGGTCGGCCACCTGGACCAACAGTCGTGGTCGCCAGCTGAGCTTGCTGGTTACGTCGGTTCCATGAAGAAGATCACCACGCTGTGCGCGCTCGCCACTGTCTCCCTCGTCCTGGCCGCAGGGCCGGCCCACGCCGACAACGACAGCAACTTCGGGCCGGGCGTCAACGCCGCCAACAACTGGAACTTCAGCGCTGCCGCCGTCTGCTTCCAGGAACTCGCCGTCATCCCCGTCGGCGGCGCCTGGAACGGCAACACCACCAACGAGTGCTCCCTCGGCAACGTCATCAACGACGTCGTCGGCCTCGGCGGCTGATGACTGACGGCTCGTTTGCGCGGGCGTCAGGCATCCAGGGGCCTCCGTCACCGACTCCCGGTCACCGACCAAGATCACTTGTCAATCGGTCGAGATCTCCTGACAGAGGACAGTCGGCTATCGGAGCTGGGCGGCGTCCGGCGTCCTGGCAGACCTGCGCCCGGTGGAGCGCGATCGTCCCACCGGTGGTCTTCACGCGGTCCCCGCCGCACCACCCGGTTTCCAGCCACCTGTCTGCCGTCGCGGCGGTTCCGCTGTCGAGGCCCTTCGCCGCGGCGCGGCGCCGGTCGCAGGGGTGGCGGCGATCGGAGACGTACGTGCCGAAGTGGGGCGCGCGGGGCGGGGGTTGGTACGACCGTCCGGGGGGCGAGGGGATGCCGGTCCGGGTCCGTGCCGGTGGGTGGAGCTGGTGCTCATGGCCCGTATCGGCTGCGGTGCCAGGCCACCTGCTCGGGGGTCATCGAGGACGAGATCTTCTGCACGTCGCCGAGGTGTCTGTTGTCCCCTCGCGCGGGCCGCCCGCGTCGGGCCCAGGTTTCGCGGGTCCGGTAGGTGAGGAGGGACACGTGGGAGGTGGGCTGCCAGTGCAGCGTGTACTCGGGGGCGTTGGAGTCCGGGACCTCCTCGAGGACGGTGCCGCGGTGGGCGAGCAGCCGTTGCAGTCGGTCGAGGCGCAGGTGGCGGTCGAAGCGGCCGTACCGCGCGCTGATCGCCGTGGGAACGGTGCCGGTGGCCCCGTATGTGAGCCGGTGCACCTGGACGGTGAAGTGGTGGCCTTCCCAGGGGTGGTCAGGTGATTGCCGGTGCCAGAAGAACTCGACCAGTCCGTAGTCGTGCCACATGGAGTCGGCGTAGACGCTGGACTCCGTGAAGTCGGGGCCGAGGATCGCGGTGACCTCCTCGGGGGTGTGCGTCGGCTTGGCGCCGAGCACCGTGCCGGATGTGATCACGTCCAGGTAGAACGCGAGCGAGTGCGGGGTCAGGTGCCTTCTCCTTGGCTTCGATGGGGGCCGGAGCCGGGTGTTGGAGCGGGTTGCTGCGGATCGTCGTCGCACCCGGGGTGGTGGTGAGGCGGGGGCCGGTGGGGAGATGGTGGCGTTCTTGCCGGGGGAGGGCAAGTCCTCGCCGGCTCGACGGGTGGTGGTTCGGGTGGGGTGGGTGTTGTCGGGTGGGGGTGTCAGAGTTGTGGTGGACGGGGCGGGTTGTCGGGGACGGGTGGGTTGGGGTGGTTGGGTTGGGTTTGGTGATCGAGAGCCGGCCGTCGGAGTCGGTGTACGTGGAGCGGGTGTGGCGCAGTCGCAGTGAGGGCGCCGGTCGGATGATGTCGGTGGCGACGCCGCACTGGGAGCTGGTGTTCTGGGAGCACCAGGGCCAGGTGCAGGCAGCGGTGCTGGGGCCGGAGGAGAAGGCGTCGTGGGCGCCGGTGCCGGGGGACGCCGCCTTCTTCGGGATCAGCTTCGCGTTGGGCACCTCGATGCCGCACATTCCGGTCAGTTCTCTGGTCGGCGGCAACGCGGAGATCGCTGACGTGACGCGGCGTTCGGTGTGGCTGAAGGGCTCCTCGTGGAGGGTGCCCGACTACGACAACGCCGAGGCGTTCGTCCTCCGGATGGTGCGCGAGGGCATCGTCGACCTGGACCCGGTGGTGCCGGCCGTGCTCGGCGGCGCCCGCCCCGATGTCTCCGACCGCACCCTGCAGCGGCGCTTCTCCGCGGCGACCGGCCTGACCCAGGGTGCGGTGCGGCAGATCGACCGCGCCCGGCAGGCGGCCGTGCTGATCCGGGAAGGGGTCTCGGCGGGGGAGGTCGTGCACCTGCTGGGGTACTTCGACCAGCCGCACCTGGCACGGTCGTTGAAGCGCTACGTCGGGCGGACGGCCACGCAGTTGGGCGTCGGGGACGCGGCGGAGCCGCTGTCGCTTCTGTACAAGACCTCGCCCGCGGTGCCCGCCTAGTGTTCGGGACGTAGCCGGAACGGGGTCCGGCTCCCCTCGCCGAGGGCGGGCTGTGGGCCCCGAGTTCATCGTGGAGGAATCATGCGCAAGGTCGTCTCGGGTCTGTTCGTCTCGCTCGACGGTGTCGCCCAGTCGCCGAACGAGTGGCAGTTCGCGTTCGACGAGGAGATGGGCGCGGCGTTGGCCGGCACGCTGGAGTCGGCCGACACGATCCTGCTGGGCCGGGTGACGTTCACCGAGTGGGCCGGGTACTGGCCGACGGTGACCAGCGGTGAGGACGCCGGCTTCGCCAAGTGGATCAACGACTCGCCCAAGCACGTCGTCTCCTCGACCCTGGACAGCGTCGAGGACTGGGCGAACAGCACCCTGGTCAAGGGTGACCTGGTGGCTGCGGTCAACGAGCTCAAGGCGGGCGAGGGCAAGGACATCACGGTCGCGGGCAGCCCGACGCTGGTGCGCTCGCTGCTGGAGCTGGACCTGCTGGACGAGCTGGTGCTGCTCATCCACCCGGTGGTGGCCGGCGGGGGCCGCAAGCGGCTGTTCGCCGACGACGGCGCGCTGACGAAGCTTCAGCTGGTGAGTGCCCAGCCGACCAGCAGCGGGGTGATCATCGCGACGTACCGCCCCGCGCGCTGAACGGAGCGCCGTGGCGGACCGTGCCGCGGACATGGCCGGTGCGCCACGGCAACCCGTCGGCCATGACCCCGGACCACGACGGCAGAGCGCGGGCGGGCCGTTCGGCACTGCGGTGATCGACGACAGCGACGGCAAGAAGATCGGTACCGCCCGCAGCCTCCGCGACCAGGGCGCCGTCGTCGCCAAGGCGCGGCACCCGCCCGCCGTGCGTCCCGGGCGGCTGTTTCGGGCGGCGGGCGTTGCCGGCAGCGGCATCCGGTGCACCAGGGCGGGGCGGTGGGGCCGGCCGTGCTCGTCAGGCGGTGGGCGGCCTCACCGTGGCCGTGGTTGCGGCGGCCTGTCGGCGGGCGAGGCGGTAGCCGGAATCCGCTGGCGTGTACGGCCCTTGGCCGACCAGACTGGGGCGGCGGTGGAATCGGAAGGGGGACGTGGTGGGCGACCAGCCGGTTGTCGGTCTGTGGTTGAGGGAGCGGACCGATCCGTGGGACTGCGAGCCCTGGCTCCGCGATTTCTGCGGCGTCAGCCCGTCGTGGGGTGAGAAACCGGCTCCGGTGATCCTCGTTCGCGATCCGGCTCCGCTGGGCCTGCCGGGCTTCGACCTGACGGATGTCCACTCGGTGGACTACGGGTGGCCCGAGGCGCCCGATCCCGACGATCTCGTCGACGCCGCGCTCCCGCAGGGCCTCGTGCCGCCGGCCGAGGTGGCGTGGCTACACGCGGTCGGCCGCGGGCGGGCCAATCAGGTCGTGCTGGGCCACCTGGCGCTGTTCCTCGCGCAACGCCACGACGCGTTGATCGACGTCTGCTACCTGCTCGGGTCGGGTCCCTACGACGACCGGGACGACGAAGCCCAGCTCGCCGACGCCCGGGCCGTGGCCGCCTCGCTGCCCGGAGGTGTCTGGGAAGTCCCGTACCTCACCGAGGACGGCGACACCTGGTACCGGCACGTCTGCGATCGCGAGGCATTCGCCGCCTGGCTCGACCACCCCGGATTCGAGCTGTACAGCTGATCCGGAGCTCTGGCGCGGCCGCCGCCGCGCCGGCTCGCACGCGCTCACCGACGCGTTCGACAACGCGCGCAACCGCACCCGCCTACGAGCTGCGCCGAGCCGAGCGACAGGCGATGGCGTCGCCGGTACGTGCTGTCGGGTACGCGGGTACGACGAAGCCTCCCCTCGCTGGTGTCAGCGGGGGGAGGCTTCGTGGTCTGCCTGTTCTGACCGTGGGTCAGATGCTGAGGACCTGGCCGGGCAGGATCATGTCGATGTCGCCGCCGATGACCTGGGCATTGTTGCCGTACAGGGTGGTGAGGTTGACGCCGTGGGCGGCGGCGATGGCGCCGAGGGTGTCGCCGCTCTTGACGGTGTAGCTGCCACCGGTGCTCTTCTGCACGGGAGCGGTCGGGGCGGTGTTGGCGACGGGCTTGCGCTCGGTGCCGCGCGAGGCGGCCTGGGTGTCGTTCTTGGGCGCGGCCTTGGTGGTCTGGTCGGCCTGCTTGGTGGACTTCACCGGAGCGGAGGCCGAGGTGGTGTCGGTCTGGGCGGGGGTGCCGCCCTTGGTGAGGCCGGCCTTGACGGAGCAGACCGGCCAGGCGCCGGGGCCCTGGGAGGCGAGGACCTTCTCGGCGACGGCGATCTGCTGGCCCTTGGTGGCCTGGGCGGCGGAGGAGGCGTACTGGGTGCCGCCGTAGGCGGCCCAGGTGCTCGGGGTGAACTGCAGGCCGCCGGAGAACCCGTTGCCGGTGTTGATGTTCCAGTTGCCGGTGCTCTCGCACTGGGCGACGGAGTCCCAGGTGGAGGAGGACGCGGCGGAGGCCGAGGTGGCCGTGACGAGGCCCGCCACCGGAAGGGCGGCCACAGCGCCGCCCATCAGGACCATCCGCAGGCGGTTGCGCTTCGCGGTGGTGGTGGCGGTGGTCTCGTGACGGAAGGTCATGCAGATCCTCTCGGAAAACCCCAGGCGGACCGCACGGAGCGGGCCCGAACAGTGGGCGGTGCTCCGCGATGTCTCACGCGGTGGGCGGCCTCTGTCGCGTTGGACGCGGATGGCCGCCCCGGTCACCTTTCGCCGCGTGTGCCCGGCCGCCTGAAGGGGCGGGGGCCGCGGGTGGTGGACCCGGGAAGTGCGCTGTGCACTGGTTACGAAGCTACGAGCCCCCACCGACCCCCGGCAAGAATTTCAGCGAAACACCAGCTCAGAGCAGGGTTACCGAAGGTATGGCCAAGGCCGCACCCCCGATTCCAAGGGCCGGGCGAGCCCGCCGGAAGATCGTTCCAGGACCCGATGTGGCCGCCGTCACCCCTCCGGGGCGGTGACGGCGAGCACATCGTCCACCCACCGCCAGGACACGACCACGCACGGTCGGATTCGGCGGCGGAACGCGGTGGCCCCCGTCACAGCCGTCCCACGGCGCGGGCTCACAGCACCGGCTGGATGTCCCCCGTGGTGACGGTGTGCCCGGTGCCGCGGGTGGTGAGGTCGCCGGGGGGGATGCCGGGGTGGTGGCGGGTGTCGTCGGAGGAGGCGGGGGAGGGGTCGGCGAGGGCGATGCGGGAGACGATGCGGTAGCGGTCGCCGCGGTAGAGGGAGTGGACGTATTCGACGGGGCGGCCGGTGTCGTCGGTGGTGAGGCGTTCGAAGCGCAGGGCGGGGGAGAGGGCCGGGACGGAGAGCACGCGGGCCTCGCGGTCGCTGACCACGGTCGGTTCGATGGCCTGGACGGCTTCGCGGACGCGGACCCCGTGGGCGGCGAGGAGTTCGTAGAAGTCCCCGCTCTCCAGGGCGGCGGGGGAGAGGCCGGGGGCCAGGTCGGCGGGGATGTGGAGGTGCTCGATCGCCATCGGCTCGCCGTCCACCAGGCGCAGGAGCGCGATCTGGAGGATCTCGGCGGCGGGGGAGAGGCGCAGTTTCCGGGCGATCGCGGCGCCGGCCGGGAGCGTGGCGAACTCGAGGACCTGGCTGGTCCAGGTGCCGGAGGGGCGGGGGACGCTGAAGGACGGGGCGCTGCCGCCCGCGGGGGTCAGCTCCTGGACGATCTTGGCGAGGGCGACGAACATGCCCCGGCCGTGCTCCCTGGTCAGCAGGCCCTCGGCGACCAGTTCGTCGACGGCTGCCCGCAGGGTCGGGCGGGAGACGCCGAGTTGGGTGCAGAGGGTGCGTTCGGAGGGGATCGGGTCGCCGGGGGCCAGCGACTCGGCAAGTTCGCGTAGGTACTCCCGGACGTTTTCCCTCTTCAATCCCGTGCCTGTGGCCATCGCGGATCCCGTCCTTCATCGGTGCGTCACTGACTGGTCAGACCATACCAGACCAGTTCGCCGAGGTGACCAGTTGCCGAAGGGCCTCCCCGGAGGAGCCCGGAGCTGGATCTTTCCGCAGCTGGAGGCCACCTGTGGGCCGAAACGGAGGTCTTGACGGAGTGTCGGGGCTGTGCGACCTTCTCATACCACCGGCCAGACCAGTTGGTCCGACTGGTAAAGAAACGTCGAGAGTGGTCACTCCAGCAGACCGCTCTCACTCCTCCCCCAAGGCGGCACCAACGTGAGACCCACCGCTCTTCCGACCACCCTGCGCTCCGCGGTCGCCCTCCTGCTCGGCACGGCCACCCTGGTCGGCTGTTCCTCCTCGGGCTCCGACGGCGGCTCCACGGCGGCGACGCCGTCGAAGCTGACCGTGTGGATCATGCGGGACAGCGTGACCGACGGCTTCCTCCAGCGGTTCAAGGCCGACTTCGAGGCGGGCCACGCGGGCACCACCCTGGACGTCCAGATCCAGGAGTGGGACGGCATCGGCCAGAAGATCACCAGTGCGCTGGCCAGCAAGGACGCGCCGGACGTCATCGAGGTCGGCAACACCCAGGTCGCCCAGTACGCGGCCAGCGGCGGCGTCAAGGACCTCACCGACAGGACCGCCGACCTCAAGGGCGCGGACTGGATCCCCGGTCTCGCCGAGCCCGGCAAGATCGACGGCAAGCAGTACGGCATCCCGTGGTACGCGGCCAACCGGGTTGTCATCTACAACAAGGACCTCTTCGCGCAGGCCGGGATCACCACCCCGCCGAAGACCCGCGAGGAGTGGATCGCCGACACCACCAAGCTCAACTCCGGTGGGAACGACGGCATCTACCTCTCCGGCCAGACCTGGTACGCGCTGGCCGGCTTCATCTGGGACGAGGGCGGCGACCTCGCCGTCAAGGGCGCGGACGGCAAGTGGGCCGGCGCGCTGGACACCCCGCAGGCCAAGGCCGGCCTGGCGTTCTACCAGCAGCTCCAGGCGCTCGGCAGCGGCCCCAAGGACTCCGACGAGGCCAAGCCGCTGCAGGCCGAGGTCTTCGCCAAGGGCAAGAGCGCGCAGGTCATCTCCACCCCCGGCGGCGCCGCGGCCATCCTCAAGGCCAACCCGGCGCTCAAGGACAAGCTCGGCTTCTTCCCGATCCCCGGCAAGACCGCCGCCAAGCCCGGCGCGGTCTTCACCGGCGGCTCCGACCTGGTCATCCCCGAGTCCTCCCGGCACCAGGACGCGGCGTACGAAGTGGTCAAGGCGCTGGCCGGTGACAAGTGGCAGACCGACATGGCCAAGGAGATGAGCTACGTCCCGAACCGGACCTCGCTCGCCGGGGCCCTGGCCGGCAACGAGGGCGCCTCGGCGATGGCCGCCGGCGCCGTCAACGGGCACGCCACCCCCAACTCCCCCAACTGGGCGGCGGTCGAGGCGAACAACCCGATCAAGCAGTACATGACCCAGGTGCTCACCGGCGCCGACCCGGCCACGGCGGGCAAGGCCGCCTCCGAGGCCGTCACCAAGGCCCTCAACAGCTCCAACTGACCCCCGCAGAGCACTCCGAGAACGGGAGTCACGCCGTGCTCACCGCACCCGAGGCCGTACCCGCGGCCGCACCCCCGCCCGCCCAGGTCACGCCGCCGCCGCGCACCCGCGGGAGGCGCGGGGCACTCGCCGCGGCCTGGCCGTACCTGCTGATCGCCCCGACGCTGGTGGGCACGGCGTTCCTGCTGCTCTACCCGCTGGTCCGGAACCTCCTGATGTCGTTCCAGCACTTCAGGATGGCCGAACTCATCCACGGCGGAGCCGAGTTCGTCGGCCTCGCCAACTACACCCAGGTGCTGGCCGACCCGGACTTCTGGACGGTGGTGCGCCGCACCCTGGGGTGGACGGCGCTCAACACCGCGCTCATCATGCTGTTCGGCACCCTGATCGCCCTGATGCTGGCCAGGCTCGGCCGGCGGATGCGCCTGGCGGTGATGAGCGGCCTCGTCCTCACCTGGGCCACCCCGGTCATCGCCGCCACCACCATCTTCCAGTGGCTCTTCCAGTCCCGCTTCGGAGTGGTCAACTGGTCACTCGACGCCCTGGGGTTCCACGGCTTCCGCGACTACGCCTGGTTCGCCCACGGCGGCTCGACCTACGCGATCCTGGTCGGGCTCATCGTCTGGCAGTCCGTGCCGTTCGCCGCCCTCACCCTGTACGGCGGCCTCACCACCATCCCCGCCGAGCTGTACGAGGCGGCCCGGCTCGACGGCGCCGGATCCTGGCAGACCTTCCGCCTCGTCACCTTCCCCGTCCTGCGGCCGCTGTTCGCCCTGGTCACCTCGCTGGAGGTGATCTGGTGCTTCAAGTGCTTCGCCCAGATCTGGGTGATCAGCCAGGGCGGCCCGTCGAACGCGACCACCACCCTGCCGGTCTACGCCTTCCAGATCGCCCAGTCCCTGCACAAGTACGACCTCGGCTCGGCCGTGTCCACGCTCACCGTCCTCATCCTCGCCGGCGCCCTGGTCTTCAACCTGCGCCGGATGTTCCGCCAGGAAGGAGAGGCGCTGTGAACGCCCTGGCCGTCCGCCGCACCCTGCGCCGGATCCCGCTCAACGCCGCCGCCCTGGCCGTCCTCGCCGTCTCGGCGTTCCCGGTCTACTGGATGGCGATCACCGCCCTGAAGCCCACCGCCGACATCCAGGCCGACACCCCCTCCTTCCTCCCGCTGCACCCCACCCTCGACCACTTCCGCACCGCGGTGGACGCGGACGGCTTCGGCACCTTCTGGCGCAACAGCCTGATGGTCACCGGCGGGGCCGTGCTGCTCTCCCTGGTGGTGGCGCTGCTCGCGGCCTTCGCGGTCGGCCGGATGCGCTGGCGCGGCCGGCGGGCGTTCATCCTGATGGTGTTCATCGCCCAGATGGCGCCCTGGGAGGCGCTGCTGATCCCGATGTACGTGATCGCCCGGGACACCGACCTGCTCGACAGCCTGTCGATGCTGACCCTGGTCTACTTCATGACCACCCTGCCGTTCACCATCGTCACGCTGCGCGGGTTCCTCGCCGCCATCCCGGTCGAACTGGAGGAGTCCGCCCAGGTGGACGGCTGCAGCCGGGCCGGGGCGTTCCGCCGGGTGACGCTGCCGCTGCTCGCCCCCGGTCTGCTCTCCACCTCGCTGTTCGGCTTCATCACGGCCTGGAACGAGTTCGCGTTCGCCAACACCCTGATCATCAAGAACCAGGACGCCCGCACCCTGCCGGTCTGGCTCTCCTCCTTCGCCAACGTGTTCGGCACCGACTGGGGCGCCACGATGGCCGCCTCCTTGCTCTTCATGCTCCCCGTCCTGCTGGTCTTCCTCGTCCTGCAGAACAAGGTCACCTCCGGCATGACCGCCGGCGCCGTCAAGGGCTGAGCCCGGCCCCCCTGACGCTCCGTCAAGCCCTGCCGCCCACCCGCCACCTACCCCGGAAGAAGAAGATCCTCCCCGTGATCCTCCCGACCCCGGTCGACCTCGTCCGCACCGCCGGACGGTTCACCTTCACCGAGCGGACCACCGTCCGTGCGGACGGCGACGCCGCTCAAGTCGCCGACCTGCTGCGCACGTTGCTCGGCCCCGCCACCGGGCTGCCGCTCGCCCCCGGTGCGGCCGGAACGGTCGTGCTGACCCTCGACCCCGCCGAGCGGGAGCTCGGGGACGAGGGGTACCGGCTGACCGTCGACCCGTTCCAGGTGACCCTGCACGCCGCCCGGCCCGCCGGCCTGCGGCACGCCGTCCAGACCCTGCGACTGCTGCTGCCCCCCGAGGCACTGTCACCGCGGCCCGTGCCCGGAGTCGTGTGGAGCCTGCCCGCCGTCCGGATCACCGACCGGCCCCGGCACCCCTGGCGCGGGTTCATGGTCGACACCGCCCGCCACTTCCAGCCGCTGGAGCGCCTACTGGCCACCGTCGACCGGATCGCGCTGCACAAGCTCAACGTGCTGCACCTGCACCTCACCGACGACCAGGGCTGGCGGCTCCCGGTCGACGCCTACCCCCGCCTCACCGAGATCGGCTCCCGCCGCGCCCGCAGCATGGTCGGCCACGCGGGCTCCGCCCGCTACGACGACCTGCCCCACCAGGGCGCGTACACCAAGGCCGAACTGCGCCACCTGGTCGCGTACGCCGCCGAGCGGGGCGTCACCGTCGTCCCCGAGATCGACATGCCCGGCCACACCCGGGCCGCGCTGGCCGCCTACCCGCACCTCGGCAACCACCCCGAGCGGCAGCTCGACGTGTGGACCGAGTGGGGGGTGTGCGAGACGGTGCTCGGCGTGCACGAGGAGGTGTTCGCGTTCTGCCGCGCGGTCCTGGACGAGACGATGGAGCTGTTCCCGTCCCGGTACGTGCACCTGGGCGGCGACGAGTGCCCCACCGTCGAGTGGGAGAGCAGCCCCGCCGCCCGTCGCACCGCCGCCGAGCTCGGCCTCGCCGAACCCGCCCACCTGCGCGGCTGGTTCCTCGGCCGGGTCGGCCGCCACCTGCTGGACGCCGGACGGATCCCGATGTGCTGGGCCGAGGCCGACGGCTCCACGCTCCCCGTCGAGTTCACCGTGATGCCCTGGCGGGACGCCGAGCACGGCCGGGAGGCCGCCCGGCTGGGCCACGACGTCGTGATGGCCCCGCACCGCTCCACCTACCTCGACTACCCCCAGAGCGCCAGCCCCGACGAGCCGCTCGGCCAGGCCGGCCTCGTGGTCGACCTGCCCACCGCACACGGCCACCTCGCCCCCACCGACCACTGGGAGCAGGACGAGCGCGCCAGGGTGCTCGGCAGCCAGGCCGCGCTGTGGACCGAGTTCGTCACCACCGCCGCACACGTGGACTACCTCACCTACCCGCGCCTGTGCGCCATCGCCGACCACGCCTGGAACCCCGCGAGCGACTACGCCGAGGACTTCCTGCCCGCACTCGCCAGGCACCGCCCCCACCTGGCCGCGCTCGGGGTCCACGCCGGGCGGCCCTGACGGCCCCTCAGGCCCCGCCCCCTGGCCCCTCGGACCCCGCCCCCTGGCCCCTCAGGCCCCGTCCCCCGGGCCCGGCCCCCCACAGACCCGGCCGACGGCCCACCGCCGACGGCCGCCCGCGGCACGCGGACCACCTCCGCCGCCGCACCCCGCACGTGCACCACCGGAACGTCCTACTGCCCCGCCCCGAGCGGAGCCTCCCCCCACGGAAGGAACCACCGTGTCCGCACGTCCCCGCCCGATCAGCCGCCGCGCCCGGCTCGCCGCAGCCGCCGCCGTGGCCGCCGCCGGTCTGGCCGTCAGCGCGCTGACCGTCGTCCCGGCCTCCGCCGCCGACAAGTTCTCCGTCCAGTACCGCACCAGCGCCTCGGGCGCCACGGCCGACCAGACCGAGCCGTGGCTGCAGGTGACCAACACCGGCACCAGCACCGTCGCGCTCAACCGGATCACCCTGCGCTACTACTTCAAGTCCGACGGCCCGTCGGTCACCTACCGCTTCGCCTGCTCCTGGGCGGTCAAGGGCTGCGCCAACATCACCGGCACCTTCGGCACCCTGGCCAACCCCACCGCCACCGCCGACCGCTACCTGGAGATCGGCTTCACCGCGGGCGCCGGCTCGCTCGCCCCCGGGCAGTCCACCGGCGACATGCAGCTGCGGTTCTACCGGGCCGACTGGCAGACCCTCACCCAGTCCGACGACTACTCCTTCTCCAACTCCCAGAGCAGCTACGCGGACTGGCAGAAGGTCACCCTGCAGGAGGACGGCGCGCTGATCTGGGGCACCGCCCCGGCCGGCAACAACCCCTCGCCGTCCGCGAGCCCCAGCCCCTCCCCGACCGGCTCCACCAGCACCCCGCCGGTGGACCCCAACGCCCCCGCGCTGTTCGACGACTTCTCGTACACCACCAGCGCCGACGCGGCCATCCAGCAGCACGGCTGGACGGTCAAGTCCGGCCAGGGCGGCCCCGGCGTCCCCGGCGCGACCTGGTCCCCGGCCGACGTCACCTTCCCGACGGTGGGCGGCGGCAAGGTGCTCAACCTGCGCCTGACCACCGACGGCACCGCGGCGGGCACCAAGGAGACCGAGATCCAGACCACCGCGCGGAAGTTCAAGAACGGCACCTACGCGGCCCGGGTCAAGTTCGCCGACGCGCCCGTCAGCGGCCCCGACGGCGACCACGTCAACCAGACCTTCTTCGCCTTCACCCCGCTCAACGCCCCGATGGACCCCAACTACAGCGAGCAGGACTTCGAGTACCTGCCCAACGGCGGCTGGGGCGAGCAGGGCAACATCATGTACGAGACCACCTGGGAGACCTACAACCCCGACCCGTGGAACGCCGTCAACGCGCACGGCGAGCAGCGCCAGTCCTACGACGGCTGGCACCTGCTGCAGTTCACCATCGACAACAACAGCGTCACCTACTACATCGACGGACAGCAGACCGCCTCGCACGGCGAGCCCTACCTGCCCGAGACCCCGCAGTTCATCGACTTCAACCACTGGCTGATCGACCTCAACGGCCAGACCTCCTCGACCCCGCGCTCCTACGACCAGCAGGTCGACTACGTGTACTTCGTCAAGGACCAGGTCCTCACCCCCGCCCAGGTCGCCGCGAACGTCGCCGCGCTGCGCTCCGCCGGCACGACGTTCAAGGACACCGTGAGCTGACCTGGCGTCAGTAGGGGGTGGCGACCGTGCCCCGGGTCCGCTCGGACCCGGGGCACCGTTGCGTGCCGGGACCTCGGGCGCGGTTGTGGTGGGGGAGCGTCAGTCGAGCAGGTGCCAGTCGCGGGGGAGGTCGGCGGTGAGGAGGCCGCTGACCTCGGCGGGCGGGAAGGCGGGCCAGCTCCGGGTGGTCTCGTGGCGGCGGTTGAGGCGTCGGTCGAGGAAGCGCTGCGCCTGCCTGAGTGCCTCGGCGGCCCGCTCGGTGCCGATCCGCCCGTCGGCCAGGGCGTCCGCGAAGTCGTCGAGGTCCAGCAGGCGGTAGGGGTGGTCGGGCGGGCCGACGACGACGTCGATCCACAGGTCCGCGGTCCGCAGCAGACGCTGCCCGGGACCGTCCCACTCCACGCTGACCAGGTCGCAGTACCACCAGCCGCGCTGCTGGGGCGGGAAGGTCACCGGCTGGTTGATCTGCACGGACTCCTCCAACAGCACGAAGGTGCGCTGGACGTGGTCGGTGCCCGCCTCGTGGAAGCCCCAGTCGTAGGCGACGACGTTGCCGCGGCGGATCCCCACCGCTGACAGCGCCTCGTTGTGCAGGACGCTCACCCGCTCCTCGGAAGTCACGGGGCACCGTACCAACGACGGGCGACGGGCGACGGGCGCCGGGCGTCGGGCGCCGCTGTCGGCGTCGGCTCAGGGGCGGGTGGTGAGCCGGGCGAGCGCGGCGTCGTGGCGGGCGCGGACCTCGGTGTCCGGGGCGGCCCGCAGGAGTGCGCCGAGCGCCCGGACGGCTCCGTCGTCGTAGCCGGCGGCTTCGGCCTCCCGCGCCGCGAGGTCGAGCTGGGCGATGCCGTCGTCGCGGTGGCCGAGCCCGAGCAGTGCCTCGCCCTTGATGGTGAGCAGCAGGACGTGCGGGATGTCCGTGCTGTCGGGGCCGAGGTCGAGGGCCCGGTCGGCGGTGGTCAGGGCCTCGTGCCAGTGTCCGGCGTCTGCCCGGTGGCGGGCGAGGTGTTGGAGGGCGAGGCGTTCCATCCGCGGGTCGCCGCTCGCGCGCGTCAGCTCGACCGCGCGTTCGCAGCCGCGCGCGGCCTCGTCGAGATCGCCGAGGGCGGCGTGGGCGATGGCGAGCACGAGGAGGGCGTTGGCCTCGGCGAAGGCGTCGCCGGCGGCGGCGAGCGCGGAGGCGGCCCTGAGGTGGACGAGGGCCTCCGGGGTGCGGCCCTCCTCGGTGAGGACCCAGCCCAGCACGTTCAGGACCCGTGCCTCGCCGTGCCGGTCGGCGTCGGCCCGGGCGGCGGCCAGCGCGGTCTCCAGGAGGGGCACCCAGCCGTCGCGCACGCGCCACACGATCAGCGGCCACATCGACATGACCAGCCGCCAGGTCCGCCCGTGCAGTGCGGCGCCGTGCGCGGCGGCGACGGACAGGACGAGGTTGTCGCGCTCGGCGGCGTACCAGGCCACCGCGGCGGCCCGGTCGCCGAACTCGCGCACCGCGGCCGGGTGGTGGAAGCCGGCCGGGAGCGGGAAGCAGTCCTCGGCACCGGGCTCGGCGGCCGCCACCGCCGCGGTGGCGGTGGCGGTGTAGTGGTCGAGCAGGCGGGTGAGGGCGCCGGGGTTGGCGTCGAGGCCGCGGGCGTGCAGCCGGACCAGGTCGTGCATCTGCCAGCGGCCGGGCGCGGTCTCGGTGAGCAGGTGCGCGGCGGCCAGGCGCTCCAGGGAGGTCTCGGCGGTGACGGGGTCGGTGGCGACCAGCGCGGCGGCCGCGTACCGGTCGAGGTGGGTGCCGGGGTGGCGGCCGAGGTGGGCGAACAAGTCGCGGACGGGCTGCGGAAGTTGGCGCAGGGTCAGGTTCAGCGCGGCGCGGACGCCGGTGTCCTCCAGATCCAGCAGGCCCAGGCGGCGGGTTTGGTCGGACAGTTCGTCGGCCATCGTGGCCAGGGTCCAGTCGGGCCGCTGCGCCAGGCGGGCGGCCGTGACCCGCAGGGCCAGCGGGAGACCGCCGCACAGCTCGGCCAGGCGCAGCGCGGCGGCCGGCTCCGCGTCGACCCGGTCGGCGCCCAGGATCCGGGCCAGGAGCGCGGTGGCGTCCTGGGGTCCCAGGACGTCGAGGGCGACGGGCCGGGCGCTGTCGCTGACGATCAGTGCGCCCAGGCGGTGGCGGCTGGTGACGACGGTGACGCAGCGGTCGCCGCCGGGCAGCAGCGCCCGGGCCTGGTCGGCGTCGCGGGCGTTGTCCAGGACGACCAGGAGCTGACGGTCGGCGGCCAGCGAGCGGAACAGCGCGCCCGCGCCGTTCTCCGACTCCGGTATCCGCTCGCGGGGCACGCCGAGGGCGAGCAGGAACTCGCGCAGCACCTCGAGCGCGGCCACCTCGCCCGTGTCGCTGAAGCCGCGCAGGTCGGCGTACAGGCGCCCGTCCGCCAGGCCGGCGGGGTCGTGGTGGGCCCAGTGCAGGACGAGGGCGCTCTTGCCGACCCCGGCGGGCCCGACGACCAGGCACACCGGCGCCTCGCCGGCCGTGGCCCGGGTCAGCGCGGCCAGCTCCGTGCCCCGGCCGTGGAAGCCGCGCGGTGCGCGCGGCAGCAGGTCGGGCACGCCCGCCCTCGGCGGGGGACCGGCCACGGCGGGCGGCGTCGGGGCGGGCGTGCTCGGGGTGGCCGTGCTCGGAGTGTCCTCGGAGGTGGCGTCCGCGCTCGTGCTGGTGGGGGGCGTGGCGTCCGCGGTCGGGATGATGCCCGCCGGGGTGTTGCCCGCCGGGGCGTCGTGCCGCGCGCGTGCCGGGCGGGGCCGGCCCAGGCTCGCGGCCTCCTCCAGCTCCCGCGCGCCGGCCGCGTCCAGGCCCAGGGCCTTCGCCAGTGCCTGGACGGTGCGGCGCTGCGGTCCGCGGGAGCGGCCCTGCTCCAGGTAGGACAGGGTGCGCACGCTCACTCCCGCCGCGTGCGCCAGCTCCTCCTGGCTGAGCCCCGCACCACGGCGCAGCGCGTGCAACCGCGTGCCGAAGGAGCGGACGGCGGGTGTGGTGGAGGCCATGCCGATGATCTTTCCGTGCTCGAGGTGGCCCCGCCCGATGCCGAACCCCAACCCGCAAAAGTATGCGGTACCTACTTCTGCGGGCGAAATTGCATGGTCCGGGCCCGCCGGGCCGGGTTGGAATCGAAGCCTGAGGACGAACGCCCCGCAGCCACTCGCGGACACCCGGAGCCACCCGGAGACCTTCGCGCGCCGACGGGCAGTCCGTCCTCGCAGTCCCTCCCGCGCGAGCTCCTGCCCCGGCAGCGGCAGCGGCTCCCGCGGGGTCCTCGCCGTGCGGCCCACACCCGTGCGCACGACACCCTCGGGAGAACCACCCCATGCACGTACCCGTGACGCCCACCGGGCACCGAGCCGTCCCCCCGGCCCGCGAGGTTGCCCCCTTCTCCCGCTCGCGGGACTGAAACCCGCAGCCCGGCCCGCCACCGCGGGTTCGGCCACCACCGTCACCACGCAGTCCGCACCACGTCACACAGCCACACCCCGGGGGCCGAGAAGTGCGCAACGAAGCCGAGTTCGTCAGTTTCGCGGAGGGCAGCACGCTGCGCCTGCGCCAGCTGGCCTACCTGATGTGCCGCGACTGGCACCTCGCCCAGGACCTCACCCAGACCACCCTCACCAAGATGTACCTGGCCTGGCCCCGCCTCACCCGCCGCGACGGCGACCCCTTCCAGTACGCCCGCAAGGTGCTGCTCAACGCCCTGCTCGACCACAAACGCCTGCGCAGCTCCACCGAACTGACGGTGAACCACTTCCCCGAACGCCCCACCACCCCCGACACCACCGCCGTCCGCCTCGCCCTGCTGGACGCCCTCGCCCTGCTCTCGCCGCGCGACCGCGCTATCGTCCTGCTCCGCCACTGGGAGGACCACAGCGTCGAGACCACCGCGGAGATCCTCGGCGTCAGCCGCTCCATCGTGAAGGCCCAGACCACCCGCGCCCTCGCCACCCTCCGCACCCACCTCGGCGAGGAGCGCCTGGCCCTCTTCGCGGCCTGAGCCGAAACACCGTCAGCGAGCGCTCCGCGTGCCGTCGTCGGCTCGGTCCTCGACTTCGGCCCGCTCGACTGTACGGCTGATCTCGCGCTGGGCTGGACGGTGTCCTCCCTACCAACGGCAGCCTCAGGTACCCAACGGCCTTGTGGTCAGCTCGGGCTGACGGCAGGTCAGGGTGGGATCGGCACACTTGCGCGATCACCGACAGACCATTCAGGTCATTCGATGGCTGATACCGGCACAACGCCGTCCTTCTCTCCGCAAGCCCCGCATCGGGGCACCAGGGTCCTGCCATGATGCGGCCAAGGAAATGTGACATTGCATATTTCTTCCGCTTCCCCGCAGACCCTCGACGAGGAGAGACTCGTGAAGAACGTCATCACCACCGCTGCCGTCACCGCAGCGGCCCTCACCGCCCTGACCACCGCCCAGGCGGCTGCCGTGGCACCGGCCGGCCCCACCGGTCCGGTCGGCCCCGTGATCACCTGCGGCACCCCCGGCGCGCCCGGCTACCTGCTGACCCGGGCCTGTGTCGAGGTGACCGGCAAGCAGGTGCGGTTCTACGGCGTGGCCACCGCCAACGACCCGTCCCACCAGGTCCAGTCGGTCGGCTTCACCATCCAGGGCGCGGTGTCCGGTGGTGCCCCGATCGCCCCCGTCTACCCCGTCGTCAACATCCAGGCCGGCGGGAACGTGGTCGGCAGCGCCTACGGCACCGCAACCTGCGGTTCGACGGTCACCTCCACCTTCTCGGTGAACCAGCCGGGCTGGCCCGCCTCGACCGCCACCGTCTCGGCCGTCGTGATCTGCTGACGACCGCTCCCCGCCCCGGGGCGCCCGGCGCCAAACGCCCGCCCCGGAACCCACGCACACCGCCCGCACCTTCGACGACACCACGCCAAGAGCCACCACCGTCGTCACCGGGCCGAGCACACCGCCACGCCGGTCACCACCAGCCGCCTGCGACGCCCGACAAGGCCGCCACCCCACAGGGTGGCGGCCTCGTCGGCATCCGGCGGCGCCCAGCACGACCCCACACCGCCGCCCACCACCTCCTCGGCGGCAGCGGGCACGGCGAGGACGACCACGGCGACGCCGCCGGCCAGTCGGTGAAACCCAGCCGCCGACGCCAGCCCCGCCCTGCCAACCCCCGCGCTGCGCCAGGCCTGCAGCGGGTCCGTGACCTGACCCTCGAGCGCTTCGGCTGTTGTGGCCTGTCGGGCCGTGGGGGGATGAACCGCCACCGCCCGTGCGGCGCTCCGGTGGGCACGGAGATCAGCGACTGCTCGACCCCGTACGAGCTGCACCTCGGCCCCGGCCAGGTCCGTCAGCTCACAGTCTGATGGAGCCACGCCGGCGGTTCGGTGCCACGGCCGGCAACTGCGCCGCTGAGGGACGGGTCCACCTTGGCGCGGTCAAACTCAGGGAGGTTGGACTGACGACGGTTTGTCTCACCGAAGTTGGGCCTCCGGCGGACTGTTCGCCTGACATCTCTTTCGCTGGGGCGGCGGGGCTGGGAGGATCTTGGACATGGAGAGAATCGAGTCCGCGGTCCTTCGGTGACCGCCGCGATCGGGGTCATGGCCTCGCCAACCTTGCTCGACTACGCGCTTCGTGTCTGGCGCACCTATCCGCAGCCGTTCGCGGGTACGGCTGGTGACGAGATCGATGCGGACCAGGAGTCCTTCCTGGCACGGCTCAACGCCAGCTGTCTGCCACCCAGCGCCCGCAACGACCGCTCCGGCCACCGGCAGCGCAGCTGCGGCGGGGGATCCGGGGTGTCCTGGCCTCGCCACCGCGACTGCCAGGTCGCCGGACTGCTGCAACACCGGCTGCGCCGGGGGACCGAGCCGGCCTCGCTGCGGTTGCTGGCGAGTGCGCTCACCAGGGTCGGTCCGGCACAGCCGTTGGATCCGCAGATCCGGTGGGTGCTGAGCCGTTACGACCCGTTGACCGTAGCTCAGGTGGGCCGCTGGCTGCTGTGCAACGGCGCCGACGAACACGTCGTGCAGGCCGGCTTGGTTCTGCTCGTCGAGACGGCCACGGAACAGGACCTCCCCCTGCTGCGCACCCTCGGGGTGCTGACCAGCTTCGCCATTCCTACGTCACTGGCCCTGGAGCGGATTCCCGGGCGGGGCAGCGGTCCTGATCGAGCTCGCCGAGCACACCAGCACCTGTACGCCTGGCCGGGACGTCTACGTCGAGGCGCTGATCCGTCTGGGCGCGCCCCGGGCCCGCTACCGGTGGTGGGAGAGCCGGATCAACCCCTTCGGTGTGCACCCCCGGGCGGACCCCTGTCGGCCGGACGATCCCGAGGTCATGCACTGGTTGCGCCGCAAGGCCGATGACGGCGGAGACTTCACCGGCTACTTCGCCGCCGACATTGTGACGGCCGCCGGGATCGCGCAGGCACTGGCGGACCCGCAGGCCGACGCCGAGCTGGTGGACCACGCTGGGCGGCTGCTGTCTGCGCTCACTTCGTGTGGCGGCATGGGCGTCACCCTTGACGAGCTCGAGGACGCTCCGGAACTGCTGCGGTCCTACGGGGAGCAGGTGGCCCGACTCGCTCCGACCCCGCAACGCTGCCGTACTGTCCTCGGCCTGCTCGACGCCTTCACCGGCGAGCCACGCTCCGGCTGCCAGGTGGACTGGTCCGGGGAGGAGCACGAGGCATACCGCACTCGGCTGGCCGACCTGCTCGCCCGGCCCGCATGGCGGGACTGCCTCCGGGCAGTCCTGGCCCTGCCGCACGAAGGCCCTGACGGGCGGACGGCCACGCTGGCCGGCGAACTCGGCCTGCAGCTGACCGTCGGTCAAACCTCGGTGAGACTCGTCAATCTTCGTTGAGACGGGGCAGCCCCGTTCAGCGGCCCTGCTGATCCGGCGGCGTGCTGCCCTGCTGCCGCTCCTGGCGTGCCTTGCGCACCTCGTTGATCTTCTTGGCACCAGCCCGGCGGGCGTCGGTCAGCGCGTTGCCTGCGTACGCCGAGACCGAAGACCACGTCGGCCGCTTCCTCACCGAATCCTGCAAGACCGACGAAGGCATGCACGCCGAACAGGGCTCCAACCCCGTCTCCAGCCGGGCCTTCGCCGCACGAGTACGTGAAACCCTGGGTATGACCCGGCCGAGCTCGCCCACGAGACCGACCTCGTCTGGCTCGAGGACACCACCCACCTCGACTACGTCCGCCAGTCCCTGGACCGCCTCACCTCCCGCCGCGGCCGCCCCGCCTACCACCGTGACGGCCGCATGGTCGGCTACGCCATCCTCGGCCCCGACGCCAAAGCCTCCCGCGCCTCCGGCACCTTCCGCCGCCGCGTCTTCTGGCTCCTGCCCCACGACCGCGACCAGCAGCCCGACGGCCTGTACTCCACCGGCGCCCCCTCGGAAGCCGTCGGCCCCCGCAACGTCGCCCCCGGCACCAAGGGCTACAAGACCGAACGCTCCGAAGGCGGCCCCGCATCCCCCGCCATGCCCGAGCTCGGGATAACGCTCCCGAAGACCTGACCAGGCCGCGCAGGCGTGCCGGAGTATCGACCGGTCGCGCTCCAGCACCCCGGATGCCAAGGCGATGACTGCTGCGAGGAGCGCCGCGGCCAGGTGAACCAGCAGGCACACCTGCGCTTGTAAGCGGGACACCCTGAGTGGCTGAACAGCTGCGGCGTGGGTTCCTTCCGGTCGCTGCTGGCTACGGCGTCGTCCCTCGGCCTACGAAGCCCGCTCACGGAGTGCGCCTCGTGCCGGCGCGCCGGGACTGGCGGCGGGTGTGCGTGCGGCTGGTGTACGGCCGCACGCACACCCTGGGCTGTGGCTACTCGGTGTGGGCTTTACCGTCTGGGTGCGCTCGCCCCAGTTGACGGTGTTGCAGTAGTTGTCGCGGCCGCCGTAGCTCTGGTCGGGGGAGAAGGAGATGTCCCGGTCCAGCTCGATCTCCGCCGAGCCGCCCCGGTCGAACCAGTCGGTCGAGTAGTTGTGGTAGCAGCCGGAGAAGCTGACGTTTGTGGCGTTCGAGTCGACGTGGTTGTCGGTCCGGCGGCGGGACTCGAAGTTGTAGGTCCAGGAATCGATGTTGGAGCTCCAGCTGCCCTCCGCATTGGCGGGGACCATGCTGGCGAGTGTGGCGGTGGCCACGGTGGCCAAGACGATTCCCGCGCGGTTTCGCATGAACTGGGTGAGGCGCATTTCTGGTGCTCTCCTTCTGTTCCGCTCAGTAGTCCACGGAGACCGAGCTGACGCTCAGGCAGAAGTTGCTCTTGTGGATGAAGTAGTAGCTTCCCTTTTGGGTCCGCTCGCCCCAGTTGACGGTGTTGCAGTAGTTGTCGCGGCCGCCGTAGCTCTGGTCGGGGGAGAAGGAGATGTCCCGGTCCAGCTCGACCACGGTGGGATGGCCGGCGTTGAACCAGCCGGAGTTGTCGTCGGAGCAGCCGCTGTAGCTGACGTAGGTGGTGTCGGAGTCGGTGTGGTTGTCGGTCCAGCGACGGGACTCGCTGTTGTACAGCCAGTAGCTGATGTAGGAGCTCCAGCTGCCCTCGGCGCTGGCCGGTGTGACACTGCCGAGCGTCGCTATCGCAAGCGTCGCTCCGACGATTCCGGCATTTCGGCGCAGGAATTTCATGGATCGCATCCAGTGTTCCTTTTTTGGTTTCCCTGCCTACTGGGCGAGGCGGTCCGGCGTGTCCGGCTCCGGGGTAATGATGCACACGCACGGTCGGTGGGATGGGGGTGACTGGAGCGGTTTGGTAAAGCGCAGTCCGTTTTGTCGGTTTTATTTGACCGGATGCACGGGAACTGCCTGCGGCGAGGTGCGCGGATGGTGCATGATCAGACCCGAATCCTTTCGACTGCGAAGCGGATCGGTGGTCATGCCTGCTGAAGTACGTGATTGCTCCTTCGGGTACCGGAGGGGAGCCGAGGTCCTGTCAGGGTTGAACCTCCGGTTCGAAGCCGGATGCAGCGTGTTGCTGGGGCCGAACGGGGCCGGCAAGTCGACACTGCTGGGCCTGGTCGCCTCTGCGCTCACACCCGCGTCTGGCCAGGTCAGCCTGGACGGGCTGGACACCAGCCGGGCCAAGGACCGAAAGGAGTACCGGCGCAGGGTCGGCTGGCTGCCCCAGCAGGTCCGCCCCGTCCCCGGATTACAGGTCCGCGAACAGGCCGCCTACGCGGGATGGCTCAAGGGCCTCTCGCGAGGCGAGGCCTGGGAGAAGTCGGCCCGCGCGCTCGAACAGGTCGGCCTGTCCTCACTGGCCGACCGCCGCAGCTCAGAACTCTCCGGAGGCCAACTTCGACGGCTGGGCATCGCCCAGACCCTGGTCCACCAAGCCGAACTGGTCCTGCTCGACGAGCCGACCGCCGGACTCGACCCCGTCCAACGAGGCGTCTTCCGCGAACTGATCGCCGAACTCCGCCACCTCACCTCCTTCGTGGTGTCGACCCACCAGACCGAGGACCTCGCGGAGATCTACGACGAGGTCGTACTGCTGGACCGAGGACAGGTCCGCCACCAAGGCCCGATCGACTCCTTCCTCGCCCTCGCACCAGGCGGAGCGAGCGCCGAGCGCCGCGCCGAATCGGCCTACGCCACCATCGTCGCCGGGGAGGTCTGACCGATGCCCTGGCGCACACTGATCCGCACCTCCGCCGCACTGCGCTGCGCACCCGTGCTGTACGTGTGGATCGCGATGTACAGCAGCAACGTGACCGGCTGGGTGACCGACGGCTACTGGCCCTCGGTGACCGCGCAGAGCACCTTCCTCCTGAACTTCACCGCACCCGCCATCGCCGCCTGCGGCGCCTGGGAGGCCCTCAAGGTCCGCCGCTCCGGCGTGCTGGACGCCGCGCCCGCCCGCTCGGCCACCACAATCGCCTTGTCGGCGCTCGCCCTCGTCCTCGCCGTCGGAACCGGTGCCGTCCTGCTGGCGCTGATCCTGCTCATCCCGCAGGCGGGCGGCATCCCCGGATGGTCCACCGGAGTCATCCTCGCGACGGAACTGCTGGTCGTCCTCGGACACGCCACGGTCGGCTACGCGCTCGGCTTCCTCCTGCCCCGGATGCTCGCCGTCCCGACGGCACTTGTCGCCAGCTTCCTGTGGATGGCCTATCCGGCGACCCTCGACACCTTCTGGGTCCGGCAGCTCAACGGCCGTAACCTGACCGAATGCTGCGCGCTCGACGAGGTCCCCTCCCTCCGTGCGGTGGCATCCATCCTGCTCGCCGAGCTGGGCCTGGTCGCGGCCGGCTGGATCTGGGTCCGGCTGCGCGGGAACCTCCGGTACACCGCAGTCCTCGTGTTGGCGACAGCCGTACTGCTGGGGGCTTTGGTCGCCGACCCGCTCGGATACCGGGCCGCCGTGGCAAGGCCGCTGGCCGAACAGAGCTGCATCGACGGGTCGCCGCGAGTTTGCCTGTGGCCGGAGCAGAAGCCGGAGGCGACCCGCATCACCGCATGGTCGGCCAAGGCGGGGGAGCAGCTGCGAGCTGCTGGGCTGACACCGTCCGACACTGTGACGCCGTTCACCGTCCGCCCCACCGAGGACGAGGTCCGGTCGCTGGTTGCCACGGCCTTGGTGCCGAAGGGGCCACCGCAGTGTGCGATGGAGCGTGGGGCACCCTGGCCCGGGGCCAAGGCGGCGGGCCCGGTCGCGGCTTGGGTGAAGCTGAAAGCCGGCGCCTCAGCCCGCTCAGTGGAGGGGCGCTACGGACCGGACGTGATGGCACTGGTGCACGAGATCATGGCACTTCCCCAACCGGACCAACTGGCATGGTTCCAGAAGAACATGGCGGCGCTCACCCGCTGCGACTCCGAACCCTCGCTCGGTGCCGGACAGTTCAACCGCCTCGCACCGGCCACGGCAGGAGCAGCAGGATGATCTGGTGGATGCGGGTCCGGTACGTCCCAGCTGTGGTCCTCGGTCTACTCGTCTGCACCAGCCTGGGCATGGCAGCCGACTCGGTCACCGTGCCGATCCCAGTGGTAATCGGAGGGCTGACCTTCGACCTTCCACTGCCCGCAGTGCTTCCCGTTCTGCCCGTCTGCCTGATCCTCCAAGGCCAAGAGCGTGCACGACGGGAGCTTGAACGAGTGGCCGTCCGGGCAGTCGGCAAGTGGGACGCCGCACTGATGGCCGCAGCCGTCGCCACCGCCGTCACGGTCGCGGTAGTGGCCGCGACCCTGGGCGCTGGCACGGCCGGCACCGCCATGGCCCGGGACTTCGCGGGCTACCTCGGAACGGCCCTCGCCCTCCGACACCTGTTCGGAGCGCACCTCGCCTCCGCGGCCGTCGCCGTACTACCGTTCGCCTGCGCCTCCTTCGGCCTCACGCACAACCGCCCGAGCATCTGGGCCTGGCCCCTGCACGAACCCTCCTCGGCGGTAGCCAGCGCGCAGGCGTTTCTTCTGCTTGTCATCGGGGCCGTCACCCTTGCTCTGCCGTCCTGGCACCGCGTCAGCACCGGCAAGTCTGACTGAAGGTCCGGCTTGCATCGGCGGAGCCGGATAGTTCGAGCGGTTCCCCCGAGCAGCGCTGTGTTCCAGCAGCTCTGGGTGCCGGCGGCGTAGCCGGTGCTGCTGGACCAGCTGGCGGTGGCGGAGCCGATGGCGTGTGCAGCGCGGGTAGCCGAACCCGCATTAGGCGCAGGCCGTTGGGGATGGTGTGCCCCACCTGGCCGGGGAAGGTGATGGCCTCGTCGTTCGCGTCGGTGGCGATGCCGGTGATCTCGTACTCCTGCCCGTCGGCGAGCCCAAGACCGGCGGCCTGCTCCGTGGTGAGCCGCAGCCGGACCCGGCTGGCCGGGACCGGCCGGGCGACGGTCACCGTGCCGGGCTCCTCACCGTAGCCGGTGACGACCACCCGGATCCGGTGGCCGCGCTCCAGGTGCAGCTGCATCTCCGACCGGAACTCCTCCACCGTCTCGACCGGCGCCGCAGCGCCTCCGGCAGCCGCTGCGGAATGGCCGCCGTGTAGGTGGCACCGACCTCGACGTCCTCGCTGCGCATGGCTCCATCGTCGCGCGTACGGGCCGCCGGGGGTGGGACAAGCCTGGGACAGACCCTGTCCCAGCACCGTCCCACCACGCCGGGTATGTCCGTTTTACTGGGACAGTTCCAGGTCATTTCTCCAGGTCGGAGCGTTTTCGGCCCGGCCTGGGAGCGGGCTGAGACACCCCCGCCGAACACGCCGGCTGTCCTCTGATAGGCGATCGTGACCGTTTGCCAAGTGATCTTGACCGGTTGGATGTGCGTACCGCCGATGCCGTCGGGAGAGTGTGGGAGTGAGCAGTTGCTCGCCGTGCGGACGGGCTCCGATCACCATCGCGCGACATCGGGGCTGACCCTGGGCAGGGCCCAGGGCTCCACCGTGCCCGTGACCAGGTCGGCGAGGAACTGGACGGCTCCGCCGGTGTAGTGCCACCAGGCGGAGCTCCGAGAGGCGACCGTGACCGTCCACTCCTGCGGCCCGGCAGGGCCAGTGGCCCACAGGAAGAGATCGCCCCGGTTCGAACCGGCCCAGGGAAGCAGCCCGCCCGGCGCGGGGAAAGGATGGAACGGCACGGCGATGTTCGCCTCCGAGCACAACTCCTCCAGATCCTCCAGCGATCCGCGCGCACCCTCCACCCAGCGCTGCTCGTGACCGCGCTCCGGCCCGCTGAAGCCGAGGAAGTCTCCCAAGCCGAAGGTCGGATAGAGCTCGCGAAGGAGCTTGAAGTCCTCCGGCAGGGCCGTACCCAGGCCGGCCTCCACGAGCGGCCAGTCGACGTTCCTGGGCTCCGGCAGACGCAGAGCCACCAAGCCCGGAACCGCACTCTCCAATGCGGCGACAGCCTCCGCAGGATCGGTCAGTCGGCGAACCGGGGCCTGCGCACCAACGAAATCATCCATGCGAGCAGGGTGCCAGGGCCGCAGCCAACCACCGCGCCGCCCCAGTGGTCAAGATCGCCTGTCAATCGGTCGAGGTCACCTGGCAGAGGACAGGCGGACGCCTGCGGGCGCTGTCCCAGGTGCGTCCCAGCTCGGCGGCAAAACGCTCCTACCTGGGGAAACGGCTTGGGGCTGTCCCAGCAAAACGCACCAAAACGGACACGGTGGGACGGTGCTGGGACAGCCCCCGTCCCACTCCCGGCGGGGGTGGGCGGCGGGCCCGGTGGATCAGGGGCCGGCGCCGGACCGGACCGCCGAGGAGCACCCGGTGACCGGCCGCGGCCGCCGACGGGAGCGAGCCCGAGTACTCCTGTGAGCGGGCCCGGCCAGCAGCAGGGCGCCCTGGGCCCGGGTGCTCTCGTGGCCTGCCCCGCCGTCCTCCTGGACCCGCGGCGAGTGGCGCGGCAGGGCAATGAACCGGCCGGGCCAGATCAGACCGGGTTGGCGGGCCGGTAGGGGCTGCGGTAGTCGAAGCCGGTGTCCGGGCCGCCGGTGAAGACCACCGCGTCGTCGTCCAGGCCGAGCGTCTCCAGCAACACCCGCAGTGCCCCGTCGTCGTCCCCGATGTGGGAGCGGTGCAGCCACACCCACGTCTCGTCCTGGCCGTAGGTCATGAGGCTGAGCGCGTAGTGCCGCCGGTCGATCTTGAACATCGCGGCGTCCACCTCGCCGGGATCCTCCCAACTGCGCTCCACCGTCAGGCGCAGCCGTGCGGCCAGGGCGTCCAGCGGGGGCTTCAGGCCTGCGATCATCCGGAACCCGCTCGCGGCTTCCTCCCAGAGGCTCATCTGCATGGCCGGGTTCCCACCATCCCGGTACGGCGGGACGGTGGCCGGCTGCCAGTGCGGCTCCGGTCCGGGTACGACGATCTCCGCCATGCTTTCCCCCTCCATGCGACCCGCGTGGGTCGGGCGCAGCGTACCCCGGTGTCCTTTGACAGGCGATCTTGACTGATTGACAGGTGACCTTAACCGCCGGACCGGGAGTGCCCGGCACGCAGGTGCTGGTGCGGGATCATGCTCAGCAGTGCGTCTCGACAAAGAGGAGAACGCGGCCGTCGTCCGCCGTGAACTCGTACGCCTCATAGGCGGGCAGGTAGGCGGCGCCGTACCCGGCCCGCGCTTCGAGCCAGGCTGCCGGCCGGTCGGCCTCCGCCAGGAAGTGCGGAATCCACCATCCAACATCGGTTGGCAACCGGTCAAGATCACCTGTCAGAGGACACCGGCGGCCCGCCCCGACTGTTCGGGTGCGGGCCGCCGCGCGGACGAGCCGGCCTACTCGGCGGTGGCTCCCCGGCCGAGCGGGCGCCGCTGCTCCGGAGCGGCGGCGGCCCGCTGCTCCTGGCCGTCGCCGCTGACCGGGGCCGGGTCGGCCGGGAGCTGTTCGACGGGAGGGCGCCGCGCCCCGGCGGAGGCGGTGGCGGCGTCCTGGTCGTGGTGTTCGGTGGCCGGCCCGGTGCCGAGCGGCCTGCGCGCTGGAGTGATCATCTCGCCGACGCTATCCGACGCACCGTCACCCACCATCCCGGGCACCGCGGCTGCCGGACCGTCAGCCGCGGCTCCGGCGAGCACCAGGGCCTCGTCGATCGCCTCACACACCTCGGGCAGGACCAGCTCGAAGTCGCCGAGCACCGCACCCAGCATCTCCACGACCAGGGCGCCGACGGCGAGCAGCGACACCCGCTCCGTGCGGGTCAGCAGCTCGCGGCCGACGGGCTCCATCACGTAGTGGCGCACCAGGGCGGTCAGCTCGTACCGCTGCTCGACGTCGACGTCGCCCTCCCCGGCCGGGTCGATCCCGCCGGTCACCGCGGCCACCGTGTCCGCGATCCGGCGAAGGCCCGCGCCGAGGCCGAACCGCGGCCCGTCGCTGTCGGCGGCCGGGTCGGCACCGTTGACGGCGGCACCGCCAGCCAGGCTCCGCTGGTCCTGGTGCTCGCCCCGGAGTCCAGCTCGCTCTCCCCTACCGCCCGCGACCTGGATACCCCGGACGCCACCTGGTCCGCCGAGAACGGCACGCTGATCGTCGACGGCTGGCACAGCGCCAACGGTGCGCCGCGGCGACCGGAACCAGGCCGGGTGGGTGGTGGACCTCGGCGCGGGCTGGGGCGCGTTCATCGACGGCCGCATGGTCCTCGACGCCGCAGACCACACCGCGATCCGCCTGCCCACCCCGCAGTATGCCGTCCAGCTCCTGGGCGCCGCCCTCCTCCAAGAACTCGGCTGACGTGCCCGGCCTCGGCGGGGCAATACGGTGCGCACCACGGGCAATGGTGTGTGGTGCGCACCACACGTCGATCCTTGCAGGAGCTCCCCTCAGGGCAGTCACCCGCCCGCAGCCGCTCAGAGCACGCGCAGAGCGGCGAGCACGAGCAGGGAGAGCGTCAGAGTCCCCCCGAACGCCGCGCCTCCGTACAGGAAGGCGCGTACGAGGGAACCGCCGTCCACCACGGTGAGGATGCCGGCCACAACGGCGACGAGAAGGGCCACGAGGACTGCCACGAGGACCCACAGGCCCCTGGAGGACGACGTGCTCGTAGGTTGCTGGATGGTCAAGGGATCTTCCCCTCCGAATGGGGAGGGTGGTCAGATCGGGGAGCAGCAAAGGGCAGCCTCAACCTGACCACCCTCAGGTGGTCTGGTTGAGATCTGCCAGCGCTTCAGAACCTCAATGCGTACTTCGTGAATCGACGATGTGGCGGGACAGTTCCAGGCACGCAAAGCCCAGATGTACTTCTCGCGTATGGCCGAAGTCGGTGCCCAGTGTGCGCTGTTGGACTCCAGCTGACACAGTATCAGTTCCTATGACAAGTCCAACTAGCCATGACCTCGGCCAAGAGCGGCGCAGTACCTGTTCGCGGTAGCGCTCCAGGGCGGCCCGCTGGCCGTCCCGGACCGCTTCCGGTTCCGGAGCCCACAGCAGCGGGGAGCGCGGGGAGCCGATCGCCATCCTGGCGATGGCCCGGGCCACGCCCGGCTTCGCCTTCGGCGCCATCGAGGCCGTCCCCGACCAGTACGCCGACGCCGAAGCCGCCGCGCGCCGCCTCCAGGCCGTCCTCGCCGACATGTGCTTTTGCGCGGTGGTTGGCCAAGCGGTGCACGGTAGGTGGCCAGGTCGGGTGTTGGTCCGGTGGATCTGGCTTCAGGTCTCGACATCGCTGCTGGGATCATGGATCGCATGCATGAGGATTCGCACCCGTTGACGGCCTTGTGGCCGCTTGCGCCGTCTCGCATGACCGACTGGCTCCTGGAGCTGTGCGGCGACGGCGTGACCGGGTTCATGCCCCCCGCGATGCCCGACGCGGTCTGGGTCCTCAACCCCATGTACGAACGCGAGCACGGGCCGGCCGGGCTCTCCCAGTACGAGCCCCGGCAGGGGCGGCTCGCGGATGGAAGCACCCAGCCCGCCACTTTCACCGGCACCGACGCCGCAACGGGCGTGGCCCCGGGAGACGGCCCCGTGCGGACCGGGCACCTCGGCGAGGGGCGGCGCCGGCTGCGCTGGGCGGAGCTTGCGCAGCGCGTCGGTGATCCCGTCGTCCCCGACGGGCTGCTGCCCTCCTCCCGCTGCTTCCCCTCGGCCAGGAAGGACACCGGCTGGCCGCCCGGCATCATTCTGCCCACGGAGGGCAGCCTGGACCGTGACACCTGGAACCGGCTGATCTCCGTCCTCACCGAGTACAGCACCGCAGGCCCGGACACCCCGTGCCTGGCCTACTACAACCCGCTGATGCTCATGCCCACCGACTTCGAGAACCTCCACGTCCGCGCGGGACGCCTTGGCAGCGCCGAGGCCCTGTACGACAATCCCGAAGCTGGCTGCAGCCCGTCCAACCTCTGGCCCGAGGACCACTCCTGGGTCCTGTGCACCGACTACGACCTGTGGGCCACCAAGGTCGCCGGACCGCCAGCCCTCATCGAGGCGCTGCTCAACGACGTCGAGATCGAGGCGGTACGACTGTCCTGGGCATCCTGACGGTCAGTCGCTTTCGCCGGCCTCGACTCTGAGCACCTGGCCCTCCTCGGCCGCCAGCGCCTGCAGCGCCCACGGCGCCAGCGGCCGGCCGTGCCCGAGCGCCCGCAGCCGCGCACCGAGACCCTGCTGCGCCTGGTCCCACTCGGTGACCAGAGCGCCGAGGAGGCGGACCAGGCGGTCGAGATCCGCGGCCGCATCCTGCCCGGCGGTGCGGGCCTCGGCGGCGGCCTCGGCGAGGACGTCCTCGTCCAGGCCGTCGAACTCCCTGGCCCACCCGGCCACCCGCTCGCGGTAGCGCTCCAGCTCGGCCTGCTGGTCAGCCCGCACCGCCTCCGGCGACCACGGCAGCGGGGAGCGCGGCGAGCCGATCGCGGAGCCGGCGAGGGCGCGGCCGGCCCCCGGGCCGAGCCCGCCCCGACGCGGCCGGGAGGAAGAGGAGGTGGTGGTCCTGGTGGTGCTCACGCCCGGACCAACTCTGCCCCGGCCCGGGAGGTCACCCAACCGCCCGCATCCGGTGTCCGCGGACCCGGCCCCGGGTAGGCTCCCCATCGGGCCGGAAGGGCGGTGTAGACCCCCGCCAGGGCGTTCCCGAGGCGCTCCGGGCCGCTCACGACTCCCCGACCACCTCCCGACCTTCTCCCCGACTTCTTCCCCGACCACCACTCTGGCGCTGGGAAGGCGCATTTCCGCAGGTCAGGTACCGAATTCGGGTCACCAGAAAGCCCCGGCAACCCCTCTGTGCTCTTGGTAGTGAGGCCTGGAGCTTTGCGGGGTTGTAGAGGTGGTCGCTCGCCGCTGTGGCTCTCTTCTCGGCCGAGAAGGCCGGCCTGCCGGCGGCGGCCCGGGCGGGGCCCGGGGGAGGGAACGGGCGGAACCGGCGGCCGGGGGAGCGCCGGCCCGGCTGTCGGACCCGTGAGGTACCGGTGGTGACCAGACGATCACCACCGACCGGGGGAGCACCGGATGACCTACGAACAGCCCGACGGTGCCACCGCCGCGCCAGCGCCCGCCCGCGAACAAGCGCGTCCACTTCGTCCGCGCCAAGGCCTACCGACACGGATCCACCAACCCGCTGCGCCACTCCATCCTCCAGGTGCTCGGCGTGCTGAAGGTCGCCACCGTCAAGCAGGTGTGGTGGCTGGCCCAGCCGGACCACGAGCAGCTGGCTGCGTAGGTGAAAACGGAGAGCGAGTATCGGTGAGTTCTGGCAGCGGTTCATGATCGAGATACCGGGAGATGTCGGTGAGAACCGAGAGC
>NZ_JBSGEL010000070.1:0-38594 GCF_053602875.1 Kitasatospora sp. NPDC004289
GACCTGGAAGGACGGCAACGGGGAGATCGACACCTTCGAGTACCACCCGGACAACGCCGCGCTGCTGGAGCTGACCAACCACGTCAGGTCGGGCCCGGGGCATGCGGGCCCCGGGAACGACAGCCCCTGACGAGTACTCAGCCGACCGGGGTCAGCTCCACCTTCACCGTGAGCGAGTAGGCCGAGTCGGGCAGGTCGACGGTGAGGTTCTTGACGTCGAACTTGTCCCACTCCTTGCCCTCGATCTCGACCCGGGTCAGCTCGACCCGGCCGGCCGGCAGCAGGTCCGGCGACACCCGCAGGGTGCGGTCGGCGTCGGGCCGCGGCTTGAACCAGAGGTTCAGCGGCTGACCGGTGTTGAGCAGGTTGGTGTACACCGCGGCGAGGTAGCAGAGCTCCGCCGAGTGGTACATGCTCATCGAGTGGCTGCCCTTGAGGCGCTCGGTGCCGAGCAGGTAGGGCAGGCCGTTGGCCAGCACGTTGAAGTAGACCGCGCCCTCGTCGTGGTCGAGGAAGTTGGTGTTGTAGAAGCCGGTCGCCTGGCGGGCCTCCTCGCGGTAGGCGTCACCGCCGACCGTGCCGCTCAGGATCAGGTAGGCCAGGATGGCCTGCTCCTGCTGCCACCAGGCCTTGCGGTCGTGCCACGCGAAGCGGTGGAACTCCTGGCCGTCGGCCAGCTTGCGCTCGACCACGTCGTACCAGCCGCCGCGCTGCTGGTCGCTGCCGACCGCCGGCATGATCTGGCCGATCTTCTCGGCGAGCTCCTTGTAGGAGTCCTTGTCCTTGTAGGAGTTCATCCGCATCAGGTTCCAGGCGATCTTCAGGTTGTGCCCGACGACCGCGCGGTCCTGCTGCCAGGTGTGGCCGAGGTCCTGGGACCAGTCGGTGTTGAACCGCTCGTTGACGAACGGGCTGGCCTGGTAGTCCGGGAAGTGCTCGACGATGGTGTCGAAGGTGCGCTCCAGCATTTCCGCGTGGCGCTCGTCGCCGGTCGCCAGCAGGAGGTTGATCAGGTACGCCGGGGCGTGGTCGCCGACCGAGTTCCAGTTCTTCCGCGACTTGTTGAACTTCAGCGAGTCGTGGTGGGGGGAGAGCAGGACCGGGTCGATGTGCGAGAAGTAGCCGCCGCCCTCGTAGTCGCGGTAGTACTGCTCGAACAGGCGCATGGTGGAGTCGATGTCCGAGGCGATCCGGCGGTCACCGGTGACGCGGAAGGTCTGGGTGGGGCCGGCCAGCGCGTAGATCTGCTCGTACATCGGGATCGCGTCGTAGTCGTCGTCGAACTCCGAGGTGAGCAGCTTCTTCTCGTAGTCGCCCTCGACCTTGATGCCGTGGTACCAGTACACGACGTTGGAGTCGCGGTCCACGAAGCGCATGTGGTCGCGCAGGTACTTGGTGCCGAGCTCGGCGACCTCGAGGTAGTCCTCGTTGCCGGTCAGCATGTAGGCCGAGGCCATGCCGTAGACCATCCGGGAGATCGTGTCGGTCTCCTGGACGTGGCTGGCGGCCTTGTCGCCGCCGAGGCGGATGTTGGTGCGGTAGTCCTTGTAGTCGATCTTGCCGTCGCCGAACTGCGCACGCCGGTAGAACCGGGCCAGCGAGTCGATCTGGTTGATCCACCAGTTGGACTTCTCGAAGTTGTAGTCCTCCGGGCCGCGGCCGACGAAGGTCAGCTTCTTGGCCTCGTAGTTGTACTCGCCGCCCTCGGGGTAGAAGACGCCGTAGACGAAGACCTGGGCACCGGGCTGGAGCAGGTCGTCGACGTGGCCGCCGGCGTCCGCGTAGGGCTCGTCCAGGTTGCGCAGGAGCTCCGCCGACATCCCGTCACTGAGCTTGACGTCGAAATCACGGCCGTCGATGGTCTTCAGCTTGAAGATCCGGTCCTCGGACCGGAATTCGACGACTCGTCCGGCGATGGCGTCCATGAACGTGAAACGCATGACCTCGGACTTCACGTGCAACCTCCATGTCGATGGCACCGGGATACCGGCGGACAGCTTGACCGAATTCATCATCCCCATCGGAATTCTGTTCGGTCAATCACGTTGCGAGCCCGGGGAATTCACCCCGGACTCGCACGTGAATGTCCGTCAAGTCGCCTTAGCTACTCCATCGGCTGCGGCGAAGTCGAGCAGGTCCACCAGCGTGAAACCGTCCCCGGAGGAGGGCAGCGTGGGCTGCCAGCCCGGGTCCGCCGAGAGGTAGGACTCGGCGTCGGCGCGCAGCAGGCCGATCAGCACCTCGCCGACGATCCGGCCGCCCACCTCGCCGAGGCGGTCGCCCTCGTGGCGCACCTGCGCCTCCTTGAGGATGTAGAGCCACAGCGGCGTGCCGCCGGCCCACTCCGGCCCGACCTCCTCGGGCGTGAGCACCTGTGCGCCGAACTGCTCGGCCACCGACTCCCCGGAGGGCAGCGCGGTGGCCTGTCCGCGCAGCAGGTCGCGGACGGCCAGCGAGCGCAGCTCGGCCTGGTCCACCTCGCCGGTGATGTCCTCCGGCAGCGAGATCAGGCTGGTCGGCAGCCCGCCGTCGATCCGCTTGGCCCGCTGGGCGGGCGGCTGGCCGGGGACGTCGAAGAGCATCGACCAGTCCACCACGTGCTCCGGCGGGATCGGCCCGTGGCCGAACAGGTGCGGGAACAGCGGGTACTGCAGCCCGTCCCTGGTCATCCGGTACCGGTGCCGGATCTGGCCGTGCCCGTAGCGGAACGCGGCGTCCGCGAACTCCAGCGGGATGAAGGCCTCGCCCGGCGCGGGCGCGAAGAACTTCGGCCCGGCGTCCAGGATCTGCGCCGTCAGCTCGGCGCCGATCAGCCGCGGCAGGTAGTCGTGGACGACGATCCACTGGTAGTGCCAGGTGAGCGCGCGGCGGGCCTCGTCGAACAGCTCGGCCTCCGGCGCGCCGTCCTCGCGGAGCCGGTCCACCAGCCCGTTGTGCGCGTTCAGGAACGCCAGGTGGAGCTGGGCGGCGAAGCGGTGCACGTCGTTGCGCGGGTCGCCGATCAGCGCGGTGCCCTGCCAGTTGCGCGGCACGTCGGTGCCGTCCTGGGAGGTGATCAGCTTCGACGGGTCGGCCGCGTCGTACAGGTACGGCGAGCCCACCGGGCCGTCCGCGTGCACCAGTTCGAGGTTGAGCTTGGGCGAGCGGACGTTGCGCAGCGCCGCCACGTCCGCCTGCGCCGAGATCGGCGAGCGGTCGGCGGTGATGTCGTGCGCGATGAACTGCCCGAAGAACGGCCAGCCGGCCGCACCGGCCGCGTCGTCCACCCCGGCCCGCAGCGGGAAACGGGCGGCGTCGCAGACGCCGCCCGGGGAGCCGGCCCGGAACAGCTCCTCCGGACGGGAGTTGAGCGCGGGGAGCTCCGGCAGCATCCTGCTGTACCGGGCGCCGCTCGGCGGCGCGTCCACCGGACGGCCCGGCGCGAGGCAGTGGTCCCTGACCACCTGGTGCTTGCTCATGCCAGCTCGGCGGGGAGCAGGAAGAGCGAGTCGGGGTAGCACCAGGCCCAGTCCTCGTCCGGCTGGAACGAACGGACCAGCGGGTGCTTGGTGGCGTGCCAGTGCGCGGTGGCGTGCCGGCGCGGCGACTGGTCGCAGCAGCCGACGTGGCCGCAGACCAGGCACTCCCGCAGGTGCAGCCAGCGGGTGCCCTCGCGCAGGCAGTCCTCACAGCCCTCCAGGGTCGAGGGCTTGACGTCGGCCGCCTCGCCCAGGTGCCCACAGGTGGCGGTGGTGGGGTAGCCGTTGGAGTCCCCCACCACGGTCCAGTCGGTCATCTCGGTTTCCTTCCGCATCACTTGAGCCGGCCACCCGGAATCGGGTGGCCGGTCGTACGTACGTCGTCCGGTGGCTGACGTGCCGTCAGTCCGCCTTGAGCTCCGGCGGGTACAGGAAGTAGTTGGCCGCCGAGGCCGCCTGGGCGCCCTCGTGGACGGCGGCGGTCACCTGGTGGGAGTGCAGCGCGGTGACGTCACCGGCCGCGTACACCCCGGCCACCGAGGTCTTCTGCTCGGTGTCCACGGCGATGTAGCCGCTGGGGGCGAAGTCGATGCCGAGCTGGTGGGCCAGCTTGGTCTCCGGGTTGGCGCCCTGGATGGAGAAGAGCGCGTCCAGCGGGAGACGGCGGCCGCCCTTGGTGAAGACCGCGGTCATCTGGCCGTCCTCGCCCTCGACCTTGTCGATCCGGTCGTCGATCACCGGGATGCCGGCCGCGGCCAGCCGTGCGGCGAACTTCGGGCTGATGTCGTTGCTGTTGCTGTTCAGCAGCAGCTGGACCTGGTCGGTCAGGCCGTGCAGCTGCATCGCCTCGCCGGCCGCCGCGTCGGTGTGGCCGACCACCAGGATGCGCTTGCCGCGGTTCTCGTAGCCGTCGCAGGTGATGCACCAGAACATCGACCGGCCGACGTACTCCTCCCAGCCCTCGAAGTGCGGGAAGTGGTCGAGCACCCCGGTGGCCAGCACGATCACCTTGCCGTGCCAACTGCCGCCCTGCGCCTTGACGGTGAAGCCGATGTCGCCGTTGCCGGAGACCTCGTTGATGGTGTGGTGGACGATCCGCACCTGCTCGTACGGCTCCAGCTGGCGCCGCGCCAGCTCGCGCAGCTCGACGGTGGCGATGCCCTTCGGGAAGCCGAGGTAGTTGTGGTTGGTCTGGTGGTGGGTCGACCGGCCGTGACCGCTGTCGAAGACCAGCACCGAGCGGTTGTAGCGCGCCAGGTACAGCGCGGCCGAGAGCCCGGCGGGCCCGCCGCCGACCACGATGGCGTCGGCGGTGTGTGCGGGACCTGTCATTGAAAACCTCCCGTGTGGCACGGCTCCGCACGCCGTCCCAGTCGAAATGCGGCTAGTCCAGAGCGCAGGCTAGTCAGCGCTCCGCGCCCCTATACGGGGCCGAACATCCACCTGACGCACTGCGTCAGGTCAACGGACGAGTTCGGTGAGCTCGGGGCCCGGACTCTCCTCGAATTCGTCCCGGCCCAGGTGGGCACCGTTGAGAATGTCGTAATCCAGTGCGGCGCTCACCATCGTGGCGTGGTGGTGCCAGCCGTTGAACGTGCGGCCCTCGTAGTCGAACAGGCCGTAACCGGAAGCGAGTTCCGCCGCTTGCGGGGTCGCGGTGGACACTTTTTTGGCCAACCGGACCAATTCGCGCAGCGAGGCGCCCCGGATGTTGGTGAGCCAGTATCCCCGCGGACTCGGCTTGCCGAGCGGCCATTCCACGATGAGCAGCCGATTGGCCAGCAGGGCCTTGCTCCCGGCCGGGCGGCCGCTGCCGACCAGCACCTGGACCGGAATGACCAGGAATTGGGAGCGCAGCGTGTGGCCGCCGGCGTCCCGCCAGTAGAGCGTCTCGGGCGTGACGTTGCCGACGCTCGCCGCGATGTCGGCCACCGTCCGGGCCCGGGCGCGGGCGCCCTGGCTGTTGACGATCCGTCCGCTGCCGCGGGCCCAGCTCGCGTCGGCCGGCTGCACCAGTTCGTTCGGGCTCACCTGGGCCAGGTAGGTCTGGGCGCGCATCTCCAGCGCGGCCAGGTACCACTCCAGCGGGCGGTGCCGGGCGTCCAGCAGGATCGGCGCCTCGGGAACGCCCCAGTCCAGGGCCATGTCGTCGAGGAGTTCGACGTGGTACTGCCAGTAGGGGCGGGGCAGCTCGCTCTCGGGCACCTTCGCCCGGGAGCGCCGCTCGTCGTCCTGCCCCCACTGCTCGGGGATGGTCAGGCTCCAGTTCACCGGGACGGTGACTCCGCCGACCTGCATGCCGACCATGATCGCCAGCTGGCAGTTGCGGACCCGTCCGTGCGAGTGGACGTACTGCCGCTCCACCGCCGCCGAGTACCGGCCGTGCTTCGGGAAGGCCAGCTCGCCGACCACCCAGGCCTCCGGCCGGAAATCGCGGACCATGCGTTCCGCCAGCCATTTCCGGACCGGCCCGTGCTCCCAGGGGCTCTGATTGATGAACTGCTGGAGCGACTGCTCGCTCCGGCCGGGCGATGCCACCGCGAGGCGCGGGATCGTCTTCCGTCCGTCGCAGTTCAGCAGGCCCCGGACGTAGGTCTCCGCCGCGTTCCTCTGGTCCGCCCGGCCGAGTGAGGCGAAGGCCTCCGAGCAGAATTCCGGCAGCCCCGTGCAGTCCACTTGGCCGACTCGTTCCTGTGCCATTCTTCCATCCCCCGTCCGGGTCCGTTTCAGGTCAGCAACAGCCGGGGTCACCCGGGTCCGCGAGATAAACCGGCGCCTTGACCTCGAGTCCGTCATAAGAAGCGGCCCACATGGCGCCAACGGCGATTATCAACATGCAAATGAGCGCACTGAACCGAAGGCCGAAGCGGGCCATTTTTATCCCCCAGGAAAGTGACGAATCTGCGTTCGTTCTCTGTCAGATTCAATGGTGCCTTCCCTGGTCACACGGAGGCAACGAAACCCGGGGACATGATCACGCCCTGTCGCAAAGACGACACGTTGGGCGGCGGGTCCTCGCCGGAGCACGGTCAAAGCCTAATCTGATCTATCGTCAGACGGGAGTCGTTCCCAAGAATTCCCCATGGAATAGTAAAATGACCATGCACGGTCAATATCTCCCCGGCTACCTCACCGGGTCCATTCGCACAGGTGGATGAGTACGCGGGCCGGGGCACCGGCCCGTGGGCGGCGGCCCCACCGCCGGGCTACGGTCCCGGCCATGACCACACCCCGCAGAGGAATCAGCAAGGCGGTCATCCCCGCCGCCGGGCTGGGCACCCGCTTCCTGCCCGCCACCAAGGCCACCCCCAAGGAGATGCTGCCGGTCGTGGACCGGCCCGCGATCCAGTACGTGGTGGAGGAGGTGGTGGACGCCGGCATCCAGGACGTCCTGATGATCACGGGCCGGAACAAGCGCCCGCTGGAGGACCACTTCGACCGCAACTGGGAGCTGGAGGAGGCCCTCCGGCAGAAGGGCGACCTCGGCCGGCTCGCCCAGGTCCAGCGCGCCACCTCCCCCGCCGCCATCCACTACGTCCGCCAGGGCGACCCGCGGGGCCTCGGCCACGCCGTCCTCTGCGCCCAGCCGCACGTGGGGAACGAGCCCTTCGCCGTCCTGCTCGGCGACGACCTGATCGACCCGAGGGACCCGCTGCTCAGCAGGATGATCGACATCCAGGCCGAGCACGGCGGCAGCGTGGTGGCCCTGATGGAGGTGGACGCGAGCCAGATCGGCCTCTACGGCTGCGCCGCCGTCAGCTCCACCGGCCAGGCCGACGTGCTCCGGGTGGAGGGCCTGGTGGAGAAGCCGGCCCCCGGCGAGGCCCCCAGCAACTACGCGGTGATCGGCCGCTACGTGCTCGACCCGGCCGTCTTCGACGTGCTGGCCAGGACCGAGCCCGGCCGCGGCGGCGAGGTGCAGCTCACCGACGCCCTGCAGCAGCTGGCCACCGACCCCACGATCGGCGGCCCGGTGCACGGCGTCGTCTTCCGCGGCCGCCGCTACGACACCGGCGACCGGCTGGAGTACCTCCGGGCCGTCGTCCAACTCGCCTGCGAGCGGGACGACTTGGGCGACCCGTTCCGCCGCTGGCTGCAGGAGTACGTCACCGCCTCGATGCCCTTCTATGCGGACGACGCCGTGCCGGTTTAGCCCCAGAAGAGCGCATTCCGACGCCCTGGCGCTATTTGCGGCAGCTCACCCCGGGATAGGAACCCGTCAGATTTTCTCGTCACCTAGGCATATCCCTCGGACACTCTCCGTCGCGCTATCCTGACCGACGGGAGGACGATAGAGACTGGGGGAACGGTGAATACGGAGTCGATCAGGGAGAAGAGCGGCAGGGCCACGCGGAGCGGCAGAACCGACAAGGAAATCGCCGCGAGCATTTACGGCGCCATGGAGCAGCGCGGCTCCTGGCAGATCCAGCAGGCCGCCGAGGCGGTCGGCCTGGAGCCGGAGGACGCCCGCCGCGGGATCGACTACCTGGCCTCGCTCGGACTGGTGGAATTCCCGTCCGACGAGACCCCCGAGTTCGTGCTGCTCGGCTCGCAGGTCGCCGCGATGCGGCTGATCAACGACGCGGAACGCGAACTGGCCGCCAACCTCGAACAGATGGCAGCCGCCCGGGCCGGTCTGGCCGAGATCCTCAGCAGCTTCATGCCGCTGAACTTCTGGTCACCCGGCCCGGTCGCGGTCGAGATGCTGACCGACCTGCGCAGCGTCGCGGTCTACCTCAACAAGGCCACCGAACTGGCCCGCGAGCAGATCCTCACCATGCACCCCGCCCCGGCCATGGCCCCGGCCCAGTCCGCCGAGGCGGCCGCCCGGACGAAGAGCCTGGTCGACCGCGGGCTGGACCTGCGGACCATCTACCAGCAGAGCCTGGCCAGCGTGCCGAGGATCGCCAAGCACCTGACCGACATCCGGATGGCCGGCTACGAGGTGCGGCTCTCCCCCACCGTGCCGTTCCGGATGATCATCTTCGACCGGCGCCGGGTGATCATCCCGATCGACCCGAACAACGGCAAGGCCGGCGCGATGGCCATCGAGGGCGAGGCCCTGGTCCGCGCCCTGATCTCGGTCTTCGAGTACTGCTGGCAGCACTCCAGCTACGAGGAGTCCAGCACCCTGACCACCGAACTCAACCTCGGCCCGCAGGAGCAGGCGGTGCTCCGGATGCTGGCCACCGGCGCCACCGACGAGACCATCGCGCGCAACCTCACCGTCTCGCTGCGCACGGTCAACCGGGTGGTCTGCCGGATCATGAAGGCCATCGGGGCCGACAGCCGCTTCCAGGCCGGAATGATCGCAGCCCGGCTCGGCCTCATCCACTGAGGCGGAGCCGGGCTGTGATCCGAGCGGCCCGAAGGGCCCCCTGACGGCCAATCAGCCGAGGCCGAGGGCGGGCATCAGGTAGTAGAAGGCGAAGACGCCGGCCACCGCGTAGAGCGCCACCGGCACCTCGCGGCCGCGGCCGGTCGCCGCGCGCAGCACGCAGAAGGCGATGAAGCCGAAGCCGATCCCGTTGGTGATGCTGTAGGTGAACGGCATCATGATCATGGTCAGGAAGGCCGGGATCGCGAGGGTGAAGTCCGACCAGTCGATGTCCCGGACCGAGTTGGCCAGGATCAGGAAACCGACCGTGACCAGCGCGGGGGTGGCCGCCTGGGCCGGGACCATGGTGGCCAGCGGGGTCAGGAAGAGCGCCACCAGGAAGAGCGCGCCGGTGACGATCGAGGCGAAGCCGGTCCGGGCCCCCTCGCCGACGCCCGCGGTGGACTCGACGAAGCAGGTGTTGGCCGAGGAGGAGGTCGCACCGCCGGCCGCGGTGGCGATGCCGTCCACCATCAGGACCTTGTTGATGCCGGGCAGGTCGCCCTTCTCGTCCAGCAGGTGGGCCTCGTCGGCCACGCCGAGGATGGTGCCCATCGCGTCGAAGAAGCAGGACATCAGCACGGTGAAGACGAACAGACAGCCCGTCAGGACGCCGACCTTCGAGAAGCCGCCGAACAGGCTGACCTGACCGACCAGCCCGAAGTCGGGCGCCGCCACCGGGTTGCCCGGCCAGCTCGGCACCGTCAGGCCCCAGTTCATCGGGGCGATGGTGGCCGCCTCGTTGATGATCACGGCCAGGCCGGTCATCACCACGATGGAGATCAGGATGGCGCCCGGCACCTTGCGGACCACCAGCACCAGGGTGAGCAGCAGGCCGAGGATGAAGACCAGCACCGGCCAGCCGTTGAGGTGGCCGTTGCTCCCCAGCTGGAGCGGGACGGTGGTGTGCGCGGCGTCCGGGATCCGGCTGACGAAGCCGGCGTCCACCAGGCCGACCAGGCTGATGAAGAGGCCGATGCCGATCGCGATGGCCTTGCGCAGGCCGAGCGGCACCGCGTTCATCACCCGCTCGCGCAGGCCGGTGGCGACCAGGATCATGATCGCGAAGCCCGCCAGCACCACCATGCCCATGGCGTCCGGCCAGGTCATCCGGGGGGCCAGCTGGAGGGCCACGATGGTGTTCACCCCGAGGCCGGCCGCCAGGCCGATCGGCACGTTGCCGATCACGCCCATCAGCAGGGTGGTGAGACCCGCGGTCAGCGCGGTCGCGGTGACCAGCTGGGCGCTGTCGAGGTGCGTCCCGTTCATGTCCACGGCGCTGGCCAGGATGATCGGGTTGAGCACCAGGATGTAGGCCATCGTGAAGAAGGTGGCGACGCCGCCACGGACCTCGCGGGCGAGCGTGGAGCCGCGCTCGGAGATCTTGAAGAAACGGTCCAGCGGTCCGCCGGGCTGCGGCGACGTGGACGGCTCGGGCGACACGGAGGTCGGCTGGGCCTGCGGAGACATCGGGGGGCCTCGTCAGATGTGGGGGAGGTGAGGAGGGCACAAGTATGTGTTTCTCGGTCGTGCACGCGCCATCTCCGCGCGTAGAAAACGACCATTACGAGCAGCCTGCGACGGCTTCCGCTTGGAGCTTCCTCCAGGCGCGGACCCGGAGCGGGGCGCACCCCTTACCCTGGGCCGCATGCCGAAGACCGCTGTCCGCCCCTCTCCCCCGCCCCTGGAAGCCAACGACGTCGCGATCGTCGGCGGCGGCACGGCGCTCTGGTTCCTCGCCTTCCTGGTGCTCGTCCCCTTCCACTCGACGCTGGAGCAGAACGGGCACGGGCGCTGGCCGTGGATCTGCCTGGCCGGCGCCGGTCTCGGGCTGATCGGCCTCTGGTACTGCCGGGCCCGCCGCGACGCGATCCGCCGGGCCCGGGCCGCCGAGGCCGCCGGGGCCGGGGCCGATGGCGCGTCCGCGACCGAGGGCTGACACCCCGCCACTCGGACGGACCGAATAGCACCTCAGGAGGGCGCACCGGACAAATCGCCCACCTAGAGTCGGTCCCATGACCCATCCCGCGGAGAACACGGCGACCGACCCCGACGGGGACGCCCGGCCTGAAGGTGCGTCAGCGATCGGCGGCGGACCGGCCCGCCGGGGCGGGCTGAGCTCCGCCGAGGTCGCCGAACGGGTGGCCCGCGGTCAGGTCAACGACGTGCCGGTGCGCTCCAGCCGGTCCGTCAAGGAGATCGTCCGGGCCAACGTCTTCACCCGGTTCAACGCGATCATCGGGATCATGTTCGGCATCATCCTGGTGGTGGGGCCGATCCAGGACGGTCTGTTCGGCCTGGTCATCGTGGCCAACACGGCGATCGGCATCATCCAGGAGCTGCGCGCCAAGAAGACCCTCGACGGGCTGGCGCTGATCGGCGAGGCCAAGCCGCAGGTCCGCCGGGACGGCACCGCCCAGCAGGTCCCGGTGGCCGGGATCGTGCTGGACGACACCGTGCTGCTCGGCATCGGCGACAAGGTGATCGTCGACGGCGTGGTCACCGAGGCGGACGGCCTGGAGATCGACGAGTCGCTGCTCACCGGCGAGCCCGACCCGGTGCTCAAGCACCCCGGCGCCCAGGTGATGTCCGGCAGCTTCGTGGTCGCCGGGGCCGGCGCCTTCACCGCCACCAAGGTCGGCCGGGAGGCCTACGCGGCCCAGCTGGCCGAGGAGGCCAGCCGGTTCACCCTGGTCAAGTCGGAGCTGCGCAGCGGCATCGACTCCATCCTCAAGTTCATCACCTGGCTGCTGGTGCCGACCGCGATCGGCCTGATCGTCAGTCAGCTCGCGGTGGAGAAGAACGACTGGCGCGAGGCGGTCCGCCGGATGGTGGCCGGCATCGTGCCGATGGTCCCCGAGGGGCTGGTGCTGCTCACCTCGGTGGCCTTCGCCATCGGCGTGATCCGGCTCGGCCGCAAGCAGTGCCTGGTGCAGGAGCTGCCCGCGATCGAGGGGCTGGCCCGGGTGGACACCGTCTGCCTGGACAAGACCGGCACCCTCACCGAGGGCGGCATGGACGTGGTCGAGCTGCGCACCCTGGACGGTGCCGACCCGCACCTGAGCCCCGAGGCCCCGCTCGCCAACCACCTGCTGAACGACCCGGACGTGCTCCGGCAGGCGCTCGGCGCGATGGGCGGCGCGGACGCCCGGCCCAACCCCAGCATGCAGGCGGTCATCGACGCCTACGGCAACGGCGCGGGCGAGCGCTGGCGGGTGCTGGAGGCCGTGCCGTTCTCCTCCGCCCGCAAGTGGAGCGGGGTGCGGATGCTGGAGCCGGCCGGCACCGAGGCCAGCTGGCTGCTCGGCGCCCCGGACGTGCTGCTGCCCGCCGGGCACCCGGCGCTCGCCGAGGTGGACGAGCTGGGCTCGCGCGGACTGCGGGTGCTGCTGCTCGGCCGCAGCGAGAGCGCGCTGGACGAGGACCCGGCCGCCGCCCTGCAGCCGCTCGGCCTGGTGGTGCTCCAGCAGCGGCTGCGCGGCGACGCCGCCGACACCCTGCGGTACTTCGAGAGCCAGAAGGTCGAGGCCAAGGTCATCTCCGGCGACAGCGCCGTCTCGGTCGGCGCGGTCGCCGCCCACCTCGGACTCCCGGGCGCGGAGCGGCCGTTGGACGCCCGGACGCTGCCGACCGACCCGGAGGAGCTGGCCGAGGTCGCCGAGAACACCACCGTCTACGGCCGGGTGACGCCCCAGCAGAAGCGCGAGCTGGTCGGCGCGATGCAGTCCCGCGGCCGCACCGTGGCGATGACCGGCGACGGCGTCAACGACGTCCTGGCGCTCAAGGACGCCGACATCGGCGTGGCGATGGGCTCCGGCAGCGAGGCCACCCGGGCGGTGGCCCAGATCGTGCTGCTGAACGACTCCTTCGCCACCCTGCCCTCGGTGGTGGCCGAGGGCCGCCGGGTGATCGGCAACATCGAGCGGGTGGCCAACCTCTTCCTGGTGAAGACGGTCTACTCGGTGCTGCTCGCCCTGCTGGTGGTCTTCACCCACGTGCCGTACCCGTTCCTGCCGCGGCACTCCACCGTGCTCTCCTCGCTGACCATCGGCATCCCGGCCTTCTTCCTGGCGCTGGCCCCCAACAACGAGCGGGCCAGGACCGGCTTCGTCCGCCGGGTGCTGCGGCTCGCCGTCCCGGGCGGGGCGATCGCCGGGACGGCCACCTTCACCGCCTACATGCTGGCCCGGGCCAACCACGCCACCGACCTCAAGGCCGACACCAGCGTGGCCACCCTGACCCTCTTCCTGGTCGCCATCTGGGTGCTGGCCATCGTGGCCCGCCCCTACACCTGGTGGCGGCTGGCCCTGATCGGCACCATGGGCGGCGCCTTCGCCCTCGTCCTGTGGGTGCCGTGGCTCTCCGACTTCTTCCAGCTCTCGCTGGCCGGCACCCGCGACCCGTGGATCGGCGTCGCCATCGCGGTGGCGGCCGGGCTGCTGCTGGAGGTGGTCTGGCGGGTGATCGTCAAGCGCACCGGCGAGGCGGGCTAGCCGCCGGCCAGCACGGAGGCGAGCTTCTCCTGTTCTCCCAACCGGCCCGCCAGGTCGGTGAGTTCGGCCACCGCGGCGGCCCGCGTCTCCGGCTCGGCCGCCGCCGCGTGCCGCCGGTAGGCCGAGCAGAGCGCCCGGAAGGCCGCCCGGTCGTCGTTCTTGAACTCGACCAGGATCCGGGCGTTGTCCAAGGCCTTTGCCAGGCCGGTGAGTTCGGACGACCCGCCGTACTCCAGCTCCATCGGCTCGTCCCGCTGGATGAAGATCAGCGAGTTGCCGGACGGGTCCACCAGGGTGAACCGGCTGGCGCCCTCCCGGTACCGGGTGATCCGGGGCCGGCCGGTCGAGGGCACCCGGCCGTAGTGCGCCTTCAGCCCGGCCTTGAACTCCGCGTGGTACGGGGCCACCCGGTCGACGAAGACCAGGCAGGCGCCGCCGTCCTCGGCTGCCGGGTCATGGCCCACCGGCGGCTTGGCGTAGTGCAGGTGGACCCCGCCACGCTCGAAGGCCAGGTAGAGGTAGGGGCGGGTCTGGCGGTACGTCACCTCGAAGCCGAGGGCTTCCAGGAACTCCACCGTCTCGTCGACGGCGGCACAGGGGAGGACGGGGACGGTCGTCTCGTTCGCGCTCGTCATGCCCGCGAAGCTAGCCGAACCGTCCCCCTCCGCGCACATGAAGGTTCGTGTGCGCACCCCCCTCACTCGTAGTCGCGCGCCGCCAGCAGCTCGTACGCGCGCTCCGGCTCGGTCAGCGCGGCCAGCACCTCGAAGCGGCGGTGCCACTGGCCGACCGACCAGGCCAGGCCGGCCGCCAGGCCCTCGGGGGTGGCGGCGTGCAGCAGACCGGGCACCGGCGGGACCTCGAACTCGTCGTCCTCGTCGCCGGCTTCGGCCTCCTCCGGGTCGTAGGGCAGCTCGGGCGCCTGGCCCGCGCCGTCCCAGCGCCAGGCCACCGCCGCCTCGCCGCCGTCCGGGCCGACCACCAGGAGCTCCTCGTGCTCCTCGTAGACGGCCGGGCAGCCGGGCAGCAACTCCCGTACCACCGACGGCGTCCGGTGCAGGGTGCCCTCGGAGAGCACCCTGCCGCCGGCCACCTCGCTGGCCAGCGAGACGTGCAGCCGCTCGGCCAACTCCGGTGCCAGCGAAGGGTCCACCGGCAGCAGCGGGTGGTCGTGCAGCAGCTCCACCAAGTCCGGGGCGTCCGCCACCACCGCCTCGGTGGCGTCCACCAGCACGGTCTCGTCCGGGCGGCGGCCGGTCTCCGGATCCATCGGCGGCACGGCCCGCACGGTGTCCAGCGGCTCGATCCGCTCGGCCGCCACCGACGCCAACGCCGTGTGGATGCCGTGCAGCTGACGGTGGCTCACGAAGGAGGCCGGATCGGCCAGCCGGTCCAGCAGCTCCTCCGGACCGTGCGGCTCGGCCAGCAGCGCGGCCAGCGTGGTGCGCACCCCGAGCGCGTGCAGGAAGGTCTCGTCCAGCGTGGTACGGGCCTCGTCGTACAGGCCCCGCAGCAGCGGGTCGGCCCCGGCCGCGCGCAGCCCGGCGGGCTCCCGGCCGTCCAGCACCGGGTGGTCGCGCAGCCACCAGGCGGTGTACGGCGGCAGGTCCACGTACCGGCCGTCCGGCAGCAGGGTCCGTACGGGGGTGACCACCGCATCCCGGTACGGCGGGCGGGCCAGCAGGGCCAGCGCCTCGGGCCAGGCGCCGTCGTCCACCAGGTCCAGGTCGCGCACCGCGAGCAGCTCGGCGGCCACCGGCGGCACGCCCAACTCCCCGCTGTCGTCGGCGTGCAGGGACTCCAGGGCGTCCTCGCACCACTCGGCCAGACCGTCCGGGGCCTCGTCCAGCAGGCCGGTCGGGCGTCCGCCGGCCGCGCGGTCGGCGGGGGCGGTCGGGTCGAGGCGCTCCAGGTCGTCCGGGTCCAGCACCACGTCCTCGGCCCGCACCAGCACGAAGGCGCTCAGCGCGCCCGCCGCGGCCAGGACTTCGGGGCCCCAGCGCTCCAGCAGGTCCTCGTCCACGTACCCGGCGTCCTCCTCCCGGGCCAGCGCCGCGAGCGGGGAGTCGGGCAGGATCAGCTCACCGGCGCGGGACAGCTCGCCCTCGTCGTCCGGCAGCGCCAGCCGGGCCAGCCACGGGTGCTCGCCCGCGGTGGCCCCGGCCGCCTTCACCAGGGCCAGCACCGCGTCGGCCAGGTCCACCGCGGCCTCGAAGTCGTCCTCGCCGAGCTCCAGCGAACGGGCCACCGCCGCCCGCACCTCGGGGGTGTCCAGCACCCCGGCCGGGGTGGCCGTGCCCGCGCCCAGCTTGGCCAGCAGCGGGTGCGCGGCCTCCGGGTGGGCCAGCCGCAGATCCAGCAGCCCGAGCGCCTCGGCCAGGCTCTCGGGGTAACCCTCGTAGCCCTCCCAGTCGGACGCCTCCGAGGGCAGCAGCACCCGGCGCGGCCCGGTCACCGTCCGGCCGTCCGCCAGCGGCACCGGCAGCGCGCCCAGCGCCTCCGGATCGGCCCCGCCGAGCGCCGCGTAGAGGTTGCGCCACCAGGCCGGCTCGCGCTCCAGACCGCCGAGCTGGTCGACCACCTCGGCCAGCGGCACCCGGCGCACCTCCAGCACCCGCAGCTCGGTCCGGCGCTCCAGGCCGGCCGGCAGCAGGCCCGGGAAGATCGGCGCCAGCGCCTCCACCACACTGCGGTCGGCACCCTCCAGCACCGTCGCGTCACGCGGGCGCAGCGCCGGGGTGCCCTCCTCCACCGGGGCCGGGTGCGGCAGGAACGGGGTGCCCGGCAGCCGCCGCAGGATCGCGGCGCGCAGCCCGTTGTCCAGCGCGCCCCCGCCCAGCGGGCCCGGCACCAGGCCGAGCGACCCGAGGTCCGCGCCGCGGGCCCGGAGCAGGTCCGCGTAGGCGTCGGCGGCCCGCTCGGTCAGGAAGTCGGTGAGCGGGCCGGGCGCGACGTGCCGGCGGGTGGAGTCCAACGGGTACCCGGCGATCAGCAGCGCCGGCACACCGAGCGGCTCGTCGCTGGGCGTCGGCGCGTGCACCACCGGCGCGGTGGTCAGCGGCTGCGGAACGCCCGCCGCGTCCACCGGCACCGCCCAGGTCACCGACCAGAACGGGCGGGCCCGCTCCTCGGTCGGACGGTCCGTCAGCAGCTCGGCGGCGGTGGCGCCCGACAGGGTGACGGTCTGCCAGGTCGTGGTCCGGTCGCCGTCGGTCAGGGTGACGGTGCCGATCCCCTCCGGCTGCTGCCCGTCGGCCTCCCTGGTCAGGCTGCGGACGCCCTCCGGCGTCTCCACGGTGACCTCGGCCAGACCGGGCAGGGTGAGCAGCAGCGCGTCGTCGATCCCGGCCAGCAGGCGGCGGGTCAGGTCCTCGGCGGCGGCGTCCCGCAGCGGCAGCACCACCACCGTGTCGTACCCGGACGGCGCAGCCCCCTCGGCCGGGAACGGCAGCCGCAGCAACGGGACGTGGCCCTCCCGGCGGCGCAGCTCCTCCGCCAGCTCGGGCCGGGCCTCGGTGAGCGCCTGCGCCTCCGCGAGGTCCCAGCGGACGCCGCCGTGCGAACCCAGCACCGCCGGCTCGTCGGTGACGGCCAGCACCGCCGAGAACCCGACGCCGAACCGGCCGACGGTCGGCGCCCCGTCCGAGCGCTTGGAGGAGGCCCGCAGGGTGGAGAGCGACTCCACCGCGGCGGCGTCCAGCGGCGCGCCGGTGTTGGCCGCGGCGAGCACGCCGTCCCGCAGCGTCAGCCGCAGCCGGCCGGGGCCGGTGCCGGCCCGGGCCGCCGCGTCGGCGGCGTTCTGCGCCAACTCCACGATCAGCCGGTCCCGGTAGCCGCCGAGCGCCAGCTCCTCCTCGGCGTTGGCGTCCTCCCGGAACCGGGCCGGGGCGTCCGTCCAGGCGTCCAGCACCCGGCGCCGCAGGGTGGCCGTGTCGAAGGGATCGGCCGCCTGACCGTCACTACCGCTGCCGATGATCCGAGGCTCCACTGCACTGCCGCCTTCCCCTGGACTGCTGAGGGAGGCATTCTCCCCCGGCGGGGAGGCGCGGCCGCACACGGAGCTGGCTACGCGCGGGAGAACGTGATGCCGGGGGCGCGGGGAACTGCGCGCTTCGGGAGGCGGCTCACCTGCAACTGAACCATCGTCAGCCAGTTGCAGGTGCTGCCGTTCCCCGCGCGCAGTTCCTCGCGCCCCTGCGGGGCGCTCCCCGCCGGTGCGTGCGTCAGGAGTGGCCGAGCTCCTCGGTGGGGGCGTCGGGTTCGACGGAGCCGCTGGTGCGGTCGGGGTGGAGGTGGAGGGGTTCGACCTGGAGCTCGTCGAGGATGAGCTCGGCCGGGGCGGGCGGGGCCGGGATGACGGCCGCCTCGGAGTGGCCGCCGCAGCCGTAGGCGAGGGAGACGACCTGGCCGTCGGCGGGGCCGAACTCGTTGCCGCAGATGCCGAAGGCCTGCCCGAGCGAGCCGCCGATCGGGATCAGGAAGCCGCAGCTGGTGCAGTTCGCGGGGGCGGCCTGCGCCATCGGGGTCTGCGGGCCGTGGGCGGTCTCCCAGCGGTCGGCCGCCTGGTGCAGGCCGATCCGGGAGAGCACCCGGGAGCGGCCGAGGCCGAGCTCCTCGGCGAGCGCGCCGATGCTGCCGCGGGCGGGGGTGACCGCGCTGTCGGCGGCGGCGACCACCAGGTCCTCGGCGGCGTCGAGGGCGGCCACCGAGTTGGGGGCCGGCTCGTCCTCGCCCGACCAGCCCGGCTCCAGCCGGAGGTCGTCCGCGTCGGTGGGCAGCAGGTCGCCGGGCCCCATGTCGCCGGGCCGCAGCCGCTCGCTCCACGGCACCCACTGCGGGGCGAGCACCGCGTCGGGGCCGGGCAGCAGCACGGTCTCGTCCAGGGTGACGTTCTTGGCGCGCGGGGCGCGGGCCACCGTCACGGCCCAGTGCCAGCCGCGGTAGGCCGCGTCCAGGCACTCGAAGGTGTGGGTGACGACCCGCTCGCCGTCGGCGCGGGCACCCAGGTGGGCCCCGACGCTCTCCTGGCCGACCGTCTCGACGGCGGACTGACGGGCGAGTTCGACGGCCTCGGCACAGAGCCGGTCGGGGGTACGGCTTCGCATCGCAGCACTCACGGCGTCGATTCTCTCCCAAGTTCGGTGGCCTGCGGCCCATTTGCCCACGGTCTGTCGGCGCCGCCCCGTACGGGTCGGCCTGCCGGGAGACCCGGCCGCACGGGCACCGTCACCCCTATTCTGCGCGACCCGCTTCCTTCCGGTGACCGGCCGCGCCGCCCACCGGGCAGTGCACGCGCGTAGTGCAGGCTACCCGCCGGTCGGCCACCCGGGACAGTCCGGCTCCGCGACCGGACCCGACGGAGCTCCGCGTCCGGACCCGACGGAGCCCCGTGGATCTCCGCGCCGTCCCGCGTCACCGGACCGTTTCTCGGGCAGGATGGGCTGTGTGGCGGACGAGACCCCACCGATACCCGTCCCGCCGACCGGCGACGACGGGTCGCCGTCGGAGGGCGGCAGGACGCCGCCCCGACGCGGTCTGCTGGTGCGCGGCGCCTCCGCCGCCGGGTCCAGGACCGGCAAGGTGGTGCACGGCACCGGGCGGCGGATCCGCCGGGCCACCTCCGCCGAGGGCGCGGGCGAGTCGGGCCTGGCCAAGCTGATCGAGCTGCACGCGCTGAACTCCTTCGGCGACATGCTGATCGCCATCGCGCTGGCCTCCACCGTCTTCTTCTCGGTGCCGACCGGCGAGGCCCGCGGCCGGGTGGCCCTCTACCTGCTGGTCACCATGGCCCCGTTCGCGCTGCTGGCCCCGGTGATCGGGCCGCTGCTGGACCGGATGCCGCACGGCCGGCGGTCCGCGGTGGCGATGTCGATGCTGGCCCGGGCGGTGCTCTCGTGGACCATGGCCGGGCCGGTGATCAGCGGGAGCCTCACCCTCTACCCCGCCGCGCTCGGGGTGCTGGTCGCCTCCAAGGCGTACGGGGTGGTGCGCAGCGTGGTGGTGCCCCGGCTGCAGCCACCGGGCCTGTCCCTGGTCAAGGCCAACTCCCGGGTGACCCTGGCCGGGCTGATGGCCGGGATGCTGGGCGCCGGGGTGGGCGGGCTGCTCCACCTGATCGGGCCGGCCTGGCCGCTGCGCGGGGCCTTCCTGGTCTTCGTGGCGGGCACCCTGATGGCCTTTCACCTCCCGCACCAGGTGGACTCGGCCAAGGGCGAGCAGCGGGCCGTGCTGCACACCCCCGAGCACGCCCCGGGCCGGGCCCGGCTGCGCACGGTCGGCCCCTCGGTGATCCTGGCGCTGCGCGCGGTCTCCTCGCTGCGGGCGCTGGTCGGTTTCCTGGTGATGTTCCTGGCCTTCCTGCTGCGCAGCGATCCGGTGGCCGGGCTGCGGCCGACGGTGGCGATCGGCGTGGTGGCGGCCTGCGCCGGGCTGGGGAACGCGCTCGGTTCGGCGCTCGGGTCCTGGCTGCGCACCCGGCGTTCGGAGGCGATCGTCACCGTCGCGCTGCTGCTGGCCACCGCGGCGGCCTTCGCGGCGGCCCTCTGGTACGGGCTGCTGACGGTGGCCCTGGTCGCGGCCACCGCCGGGGCGGCCGCCTCGCTGGGCAAGCTGGCGCTGGACGCGCTGATCCAGCGGGACGTCCCGGAGGCGGTCCGGACCTCGGCGTTCGCCCGGTCGGAGACGCTGCTCCAGCTCAGCTGGGTGGCGGGCGGCGCGCTGGGCATCACCCTTCCGCTGGACGGCTCGCTCGGGCTGGGCGTGGCGGCCGCGCTGCTGACGGTCGCACTGCTCTGGACGCTCTGGTCGCTGCTGCGCCTGAAGGGGTCCTCGCCGCGCCCGTCGGCACGGCCGCGCTCGGTGGGCTGACGGTCCGGCAGACGGCGGCGCGTTCCTGATGTTGTGCTCGCCGTTCGGGCGACCCGGACGTTCGCGGGGAGGGTGTGGCCGGTAGTCTTCGGGCCATGAGCCTCAGCACCCGTGTCATCGCCGCCCTCGGCGCCGTGGTCGTGATCGGCGCCGGCACGGTCGGCGGTTCGATCGCCTACGCCTCCGGTCAGGACGAGCACTCCGAGCCCAAGGCCACCCTGGTCGTCGGCCGCTCCTCGATCGAGGCCGGCCCGCTCTGCTACAACGACGGCAAGCCGCTGGACGAGGCCGCGCAGACCAAGTGCCAGGCCGCCGCCCTGAAGGCCAAGGCCAAGGGCGAGCTGCCGGTCTCGGACGTCACCGTCTCCGACAAGATCGGTGTCGGCGTCGACCCCGAGATCGCCGAGAAGGGCTGGTTCGCCTTCACCGACGGCGGCCAGCAGCAGCGCGCCACCCTGTCGGCGACCCGCACCGGCTCCACCTACTCCGGCTCGCTGCCGGCCGTGGGCCTGCTCGCCTCCGGCGAGAAGACCCTGGTCACCGTCGTCGAGGCGAACGAGAAGACCGGCGACATCCTGGGCGTCTGGTACTTCCAGCTGAAGAACAAGGACGCCGCGGGCGCCCCGGCCGGCGGCGGCGCCGAGCAGCCGGGCGCCGGCACCGAGCAGTGACGAGTCCTCAGGAAGACGGCGGCCAGCGGCCGGGAACCCCCCGGCTGCTGGTCGCCGTCGCCGTTGCGGCGGAGGCCGAGGCGGTGCTGCGCGGCCTGCGCGACGGCGCCCGGCCGATCCCCCTGGAGGGCCCCGCGGCCGCCGGGGAGCTGCGCCGCAGCGAGCACGCCAGCGGCACCGAGGTGGACGTGCTGGTGGCCGGGGTCGGCCCGGTCGCGGCCGCCGTCTCGGTGGCGGCGGTGCTGGCCGCGCACCCGTACGACCTGGTGGTCTCGGCCGGGATCGCCGGCGGCTTCGCGCCCCGGGCCCCGATCGGCTCGACCGTGCTGGCCGAGGAGATCGTGGCCGGCGACCTGGGCGCCGAGACCCCGGAGGGCTTCCGCAGCGTCGCCGAGCTGGGCTTCGGCGCCGTCCGGCACGTGCCCCCGGCGGGCGCCGTCCGGCTGGCCGCCGACGCGCTGGACGCCGCCACCGGCACCGTGCTGACCGTCTCCACCGTGACCGGCACCGCCGAGCGGGCCGCCGCACTGACCGCCCGTCACCCGCACGCGGTGGCCGAGGCGATGGAGGGCCACGGGGTGGCCGAGGCCGCCGCCCGCTACGGGGTGCCGGTGCTGGAGCTGCGCACCGTCTCCAACGCGGTCGGCCCCCGGGACCGCGGGGCCTGGCGGATCGGCGAGGCGCTCGGCGCCCTGGAGCGCGCCTTCCTGCACCTGCCGTACCGCGCCCTGATCGAGGAGGCCTCCCGGTGACCCTGCGCGTCGCGTACTCGCCCTGCCCGAACGACACCTTCGTCTTCCACGCCTGGGCCCACGGCCTGGTGCCGGGCGCCGAGGCGCCCGAGGTGACCTTCGCGGACATCGACGTGACCAACGGGATGGCCGAGCGCGGGGAGCTGGACCTGCTGAAGATCAGCTACGGCCAGCTGCCCTGGGTGCTGGACGAGTACGCCCTGCTGCCCTGCGGCGGGGCGCTGGGCCGGGGCTGCGGCCCGCTGGTGCTCACCGCCGGGGAGCTGACGCCGGAGCAGCTGACGGGCCGTACGGTGGCGGTGCCGAGCGAGCGCTCGACCGCCTACCTGCTGTTCCGCCTCTGGGCCGCGCAGGCGGTGCCCGGCGGCTTCGGCGACATCGTGGTGCTGCCCTTCCACGAGATCATGCCCGCCGTCCGGGACGGCAAGGTGGACGCCGGCCTGGTGATCCACGAGGCCCGCTTCACGTACCGGAACTACGGGCTGCGCAAGCTGGCCGACATGGGCGAGGCCTGGGAGCTGGCCACCGGCCTGCCGATCCCGCTGGGCGCCATCGTGGCCCGCCGCTCGCTCGGCGCGGAGCGGCTGGCGGAGCTGGCGGAACAGATCCGCACCTCGGTCCGGATGGCCTGGGAGGACCCGGAGGCCTCCCGGGAGTACGTGCTGGCGCACGCGCAGGAGATGGACCCGGCGGTGGCGGACCAGCACATCGGGCTCTACGTCAACGAGTTCACCGCCGACCTGGGCGAGGCCGGCTACGCGGCGGTGCGCGGCCTGCTCACCCGGGCCGCCGCCGAGGGGCTGGTGCCCGCCATCGGCCCGGGTGCGCTGGACTTCTGACCGCTGCTCGCGGGTCGGACGCCTACACGTCGAACTGGTCGGCCACCGCGCGCAGCAGCACGGCCAGCTTCTGGCCGGTCGGCTTGGCCGGGTAGCGGCCGTGCTGGAGACCGGGCAGCACCGCGTCGAGGGTGGTGATCAGGTCCTGCACGATCGGGGCCATGTCGTCCGCGCTCTTGCGCTGGGCCGCGGCCACCGAGGGCAGCGCCTCCAGCAGCTGGACGGCCATGGCCTGGTCACCCCGGTGACCGGCCACCACGCCGAACTCGACCCGCTGCCCCGGCCGGAGCGCGGTCACCCCGGCGGGGAGCGCCTTGGTGTGGACGAACACGTCCCCGCCGTCGTCGCGCGACAGGAAGCCGAAGCCCTTCGTCTCGTTGAACCACTTCACCTGGCCGGTGGGCATCTCGAAAAGTCCTCGTGTGGGTACGGGGAGGCCCCGGTGAACGCCGGGGTCCCTGGGTGGATGGCGGGCCGACCGCGCCGAACGCGTCAGGCGTGCCCGGTCAGCATGCTAATGATCCGTCAGCTGCTCAGCGGCGCGCAGCCGGTTTCCGGTACACGGCTCTGACGGTGACCACGCCCGGCCTGGCACGGCCAGGGCGCGACTCGGCGCTCTCCACTGGCGGACACCCCCGGTCGGGACGGCGGGGCGCCGGACCGGCCCCGTGCGAGTCCTGCATACCCGGCCCACCAGCGGCCCGAAACACTCCGTTCCCGAGGAACTCCGCTGGGTGACGGGCCGTCAGGTCGCGTACTCCCCGCCCCGGCCCCGGGCCGGCCGCCGCAGCTGCCACACTGGGGAGGTCCGCCGGCCGCATCCGTCGAGGAGTCCCCCGTGAACAGCAGCACCACCGAGCGCGGAGACGTGCTGGTCAAGACCGGCGCCGTCGTCTTCCTGATCGGCGCGGCGGCCACCCTGGCGACCTTCGTACCGCTCTTCCTCCACCTCACCCCGCTGCCGACGGCCGCCTACTGGATCTCGATGCTGATGCCGCTCGGCCTGGGCCTCGCCCTGACCGGCATGTTCCGCGAGGCCCGGGCGAAGCGGCCCGCGAAGTCCTAGCGGACGGCTCCGCGCCCTAGCCGAGGTGGGCGGCGAGCCACTCCGGGAAGGCCGTCAGGTCGTCCAGGACCACGTCCGCCCCGGCCGCGCCCAGCTCGGCCGCCGTGTACGGGCCGGTGGCGACGGCCACCGCCACCGCGCCGGCCGCCCGGGCGCCCCGGATGTCGCCGTAGTGGTCGCCGACGTAGACGCTCGCGCCGTGCTCGCGCAGCGCGTCGCCCTTGGTCTCGGCCCAGGTGTCGCCGACCAGCACGTCGACGGTCAGGCCGACGTGGTCCAGCTGGAGCCGGGCGTTGGGCTCGTACTTCCCGGTGACCACGGCCACCCGGCCGCCCGCCGCCCGGACCGCCGCCAGCGACTCGCTCGCGCCCGGCAGGACCAGGGTGCCGGGCAGCGCGTGCTCCCGGTACAGGCGGCGGTAGAGCGTGGCCGTCTCGGCGACCGCCTCGGCGGGGAACCAGTTGGCGATCTCCCGCTCCAGCGGCGGGCCGAGCCTGCTGACCACCAGGTCGCTGTCGATCGCCACGCCGGTCATCGCCGACAGGACGTCGTAGGTGGCCTTGATGCCCGGCCGGGTGTCCAGCAGCGTCATGTCGAGGTCGAACCCCACGGTGAGTGCCATGCCCCCACCCTAGGCACTGCCGTCGACCGCCCCGTGAACCGCCCATCACGCTTGCGGACTGACGGCCTTTCACCACCATCAATACCGGCAATTCGGACATAATCGGCTGCGACCCCCGCCGCCGCTCCGCCCGAGGTGCCCCGATGCCACGTCAGCCCACCCGCCGCGCCGCCCTCGCCGGGCTCGGCGCGGTCCTGCTGACCGGCTGCACCGACCAGCGGCCGGACACCCGCGCCACCGACCCCGTGATCGAGATCTCCCCCTCCCCCACCCCGCCCGTCACCGTGGACACCCCGAACGGCCCGGTCCAGGTGCCGGGCGGGCCGACCCGGCTGGTGGTCCTGGACACCGCGGAGCTCGACTCCGCCTTCACCCTCGGCATCCCCCCGCTCGCCGCCTCCCGCCCCGCGGCCGACCCCGGCCTTCCCGACTACTTCCCGGCCGCCTGGCTGGCACCCGTCCGCTCCGCCGGGACGGTCGGCAGCCCCGACTACGCGGCGATCCGGGCCGAACGCCCCGAGCTGCTGCTCGGCAACCAGACCCGGGACGCCGCCCACTACGAGGACCTGCGGGCCATCGGCCCCACCGTCCTCACCGCCACCACCGGGTACCCGTGGAAGGACAACTTCCGGGTGCACGCCCGCGCCCTCGGCCGCGAACAGCAGGCCGACGCCGTCACCGCCGAGTACGGGCGGCACATCGGCCGGGCCGCCCAGGCGATCGGCGCGGCGGGGAACGGCGGCGCCCGGATCAGCCTGGTCCGCTTCGTCGAGGGCTCGCCGACCGTCCGGCTCTACGGGCGGCAGAACTTCCCCGGCACCCTGCTCGCCGACCTGCGGCTCGGGCGGCCCCCGGAGCAGGACGTGGACGCCTTCGACGTGGAGGTGACGCCCGACCAGATCGGCCGGGCCGACGGCGACTTCCTGCTCTACGCCACCTACGGCGACCCCGCCCGGGCCGGCACCGACGCCGTCCTGGCCTCCCCCGCCTGGCAGTCGCTCGGCGCCGTCCGGGCCCACCGCGCCTTCCCCGTCGACGACCGCCTCTGGTACCAGGGCATCGGCTACACCGGAGCCAACCTGATCGTCGCCGAACTCCAACGCCTCCTCACCGGCTGACGCCGCGGCAGGGCAGCGCACCGGACGGTGAGGCAGGGGGCGCGAGGCTCTGCTGATCTGCGGCTCCGCCGCGCGGGCGCGAACCAGAGGCGACCCAGTGGCGGGCAGTGGCTACGCCTCTGGGGGCGCGAGGAACTGCGCGCGGGGGAACGGCAGCACCTGCAACTGGCTGACCTGCCGTCAGTTGCAGGTGAGCCGCCTTCCGACTCGCGCAGTTCCTCGCGCCCCCGGGGTGGCCTCCGGCGTCACGCCTCTGCCGCGGGCTTGCGGCGGCGCAGGGTGACCACCAGCAGGAAGACCGCCGTGAGGGCACCGGCCAGGCGCAGGACCCCCGGGGCGCCGTCCCAGACGGCGCGGCCCAGCTCCTCGGCCGGCGCCGGTTCGCCCCAGCGGCCCTGGGTGCGGCCCCACTGCCAGACCGAGGAGGCCGTCATGGTGCCCAGCGGGATCACCAGGGCGGCGAACTTGCGGGTGAGCGGGCCCAGGCGCGGGGCGATGTAGGCCAGCCCCCAGCCCGCGAGCAGGGCCAGCAGCTGCCCGGTGACGACTCCGGCGACCAGCACCGCGGCGGCCAGCAGCACCAGCGGCGAGGGCCGACGCCCCGTCAGGAACGAGCGTCGGGGGGCCGGAGAAGCCCCGGCACCGTCCGCATCGGCCGCCGCCGAGGGCTCCGGCTCCGCCGTCCGCTGCTCCGGGACCACCGGGGCGGGCGCGGCGGCCCGCTCGTCCGGGAAGTCGAAGACCACGCTGTCCCAGCCGGGGAAGTCCGCCGCGGACAGCGGCGGTCCACCGCGCTCGGCCCGGGCGATCAGGAAGGCGCTCTGCCCCGGCGGCACGGACGGCACGGACGGCTCGGGGGACGCGGGGGACGCGGACGGCGCGGGCGGTTCCGAGGGACGCGGCGGCACCGCCGGAGGCGTCACCGGCGCGGCCGGCGCCGGCACCTCGGGCGCGTACACCGAATCGGACACCCCGTCAGGACCCGCCGCCCCGGCCGCCGCCCCGGCCGGCTCCCCCGAGCGCTGTCCGCCGAGCACCCGCCAGGGCCCGTCCACCCGCCACCACTCATCCGCCACACGGCAGACCGTACCCCCGGCACCACCGATCAGTCAGCGGGTCGGCCACCCGGTCGGAATTGTCCCCAGCCTGTGGACGGAGCCCGCCGCCGCGCGGCCCCGCACCGGCCGTGCGACCGCCGTTTCTGTCCTCTTAACCCGGCGGCGACTAGTCTGGGTCGGATGACCGGTCAGCAGAGCAAGGCGCCCCGCACCCTCGCCGAAGAGCTGCGCGCCCGCAGCGACGAGGCGCTGGCCACGCTGCTGCACGCCCGCCCCGACCTGCTCAACCCGGTGCCCACCGACCTCACCCAGCTGTCCGCCCGGCTCTCCTCCCGGGCCTCCGCGCTGCGCGCGCTGGAGCGGCTGGACCGCTTCACCCTGCAGACCGCCGAGGCGCTGGCCGCCGCGCCCGACGGCTGCCCGGAGGCGACGCTCCGTCAGCTGCTGGCCGGCCCGGCCCGGGTGAAGCCGCATCCGGGCGCCGCCCCGGCCGACCGCGCCGCGATCACCGCCGCGCTGCCCGCGGCCCTGGAGACGCTGCGCTCCCAGGCCCTGCTCTGGGGCCCGGACTCGGCGCTGCGCCTGGTGATCGCGGTCCGCGAGGCACTCGCCCCCTCTGCCGCCAACCCCGGCCGCACGGGCCTGGGCCCGACCCTGGCCGACGCCACCGCCGGGATGTCCCCGGCCCGGCTGCAGCAGCTGCTGCACGGCGCCGGGCTGCCGGCCACCCCCGATCCGGTCACCGCCGTGGCCGCGCTCACCGCGCTGCTCCAGGACCGCAAGCGCTGCACCGCCCTGCTGGAGCAGGCACCGGCCGGTGCGCTCGCCCTGCTGGAGAAGCTGGTCTGGGGGCCGCCCTCCGGCACCGTGCCGGACGCGGCCCGGCAGGTCACCGCCGAGGAGGCCCGCAGCCCGGTGGAGTGGCTGCTGGCCCGCGGCCTGCTGCTGCCGAGCAGCCCCGGATCGGTGGTGCTGCCACGGGAGTTGGCGCTGCACCTGCGCGGTGGCCGCAGCCACCGCGAGGTCGAGCCCGCCCCGCCGGTGCTCACTCCCACCGCCGAGCGCGATCCCCTGGCCGTGGACTCCACCGCCGCCGGGCAGGCGTACACCGCCGTGCGCACGGTCGAGGAGCTGCTGGAGGCCTGGGGCCTGCAGCCGCCGCCCACCCTGCGCGCCGGAGGCCTCGGCGTCCGGGACCTCAAGCGGGCCGCGCTGCTGCTGGACTGCCCCGAGCCCACCGCCGCCTTCTGGCTCGAACTCGCCTACGCCTCCGGCCTGTTGGCCCCCGACGGGGAGGCGGACGAGCGCTGGGCACCGACCCCCGCCTACGACCTCTGGCTCCAGCAGCCGACGCCCGAGCGCTGGGCCCTGCTGGCCCGCAGCTGGCTGGCCGCCACCCGGGTGGCCGGGCTGACCGGCACCCCCGACGGCAAGGGCAAAGCCCGGGCCGCGCTCGGCCCCGAGCTGGACCGCACCCTGGCCCCCTCGGTGCGCCGGGCCGCCCTCACCGCGCTGGCCTCGCTGCCGCCCGGCTCGGCGGCCGACGCCGGGGCCCTGCTGCCGCTGCTGCGCTGGCAGCGCCCGCTGCGCGGCGGCCCGGCCGGCCCCGACGGCCGGGACTTCCGCGACCACCTGACCGAGTGGGCGCTCCAGGAGGCCGAGTCGCTCGGCGTCACCGGCCGGGGCGCGCTCGCCTCCCCCGCCCGCGCGCTGCTCACCGGGGCCGATCCCGAGCCCGTCCTGGAGCCGCTGCTGCCGCAGCCGCTGGACCACGTCATCCTCCAGCCCGACCTGACCGCGATCGCCCCCGGCCCGCTGCTCACCCCGCTGGCCCAGGCGCTGGCCCTGTGCGCCGAGATCGAGTCCAAGGGCGGCGCCACCGTCTACCGCTTCACCACCGACTCGGTCCGCCGCGCCCTGGACGCCGGGCGGACGGCGGGCGACCTGCACGCCTTCCTGGCGCAGCACTCCCGCACCCCGGTGCCGCAGCCGCTGAGCTACCTGATCGACGACGTGGCCCGGCGGCACGGCGTGCTCCGGGTCGGCGCCGCCTCCTCCTACCTGCGCTGCGACGACCCCGGTCTGCTCGCCGAGGTGCTGGCCGACCGGCGGGCCGGGGAGCTCCGGCTGCGGCTGCTGGCCCCCACCGTGCTGGCCGCCCAGGCCGGGCCGGAGACGCTGCTCTCGGTGCTCCGCTCGATGGGCTACGCCCCGACCGCCGAATCGGCCGAGGGCGACGTGCTGCTGACCCACCCCGACAGCCACCGCACCCCGCCGCGCTCCGCGCCCGTACCGGTGCCGGACGGCCCGCCGGTGCCGGACGAGGTGCTGCTCGCCGCCGCCGTCCGGGCCGTCCGGGCGGGGGACCTGGCCGCCACCGCCGTCCGCCGCGAGACCGTCGCGGGGCCGGCCGCGGACCGGCCGCAGACCGGTCCGGCCCGCACCGACCTGCGCCAACTCCCGCGCACCGCCGCGGCGGACACGCTGGCCGCGCTGCAGACCGCGGTGCTGCTGGGCGAGCGGATGTGGATCGGCTACGTCAACGCCGAGGGCTTGGCCTCCCAGCGGGTGGTCGACCCGGTCAAGGTCGAGGGCGGCTTCGTCACCGTGTACGACCACCTCAGCGACGAGGTGCGCACCTTCGCCCTGCACCGGATCACCGGCGTGGCCGAACTCGCCGACCAGTAGACCGCCCTCCAGCCCTAGGAGCCCAGCCATGGAGCAGCTCGCACCCGGTATCCGGTACGCCGTGATGGACCGTCACGGCGGGGTGAGCCGGGCCCCGTTCGACTCCCGCAACCTCGGCGGCCGCACCGCCGACGACCCGGAGAACGTCCGCCGCAACCGCGAGCTGACCGCCCGCGAGCTCGGCCTGGACCCGGCCCGGGTGGTGATGATGCGCCAGGTGCACGGCACCGAGGTCGCCTACGTCACCGAGCCCTACGACCCGCGCACCGCACCGCCGTTGGACGGCATCGTCACCGACCGGCCGGGCCTCGGCCTGGTCGCGCTGGCGGCCGACTGCGCGCCGGTGCTGATCGGCGACCCGGTCCGCCGCCTGATCGGCGCCGCGCACTCCGGCCGGGCCGGGACGGTGGCGGGCATGGCGCCCGCGCTGGTCGCCGCGATGACGGCCCGCGGCAGCGAGCCGTCCGACCTGGTCGCCCTGGTCGGCCCGCTCGCCTGCGGCCGCTGCTACGAGGTGCCGCAGGCGATGCAGGACGAGGCCTGCGAGGCGCTCCCCGAGCTGCGCTCGACCACCCGCCGGGGCACCCCCGCCCTGGACGTCCGGGCCGGCATCACCGCCCAGCTCACCCGGGCCGGGGTCGGGGAGATCCGGCACGACGACCGCTGCACCATCGAGGACGAGGACTTCTTCTCGCACCGCCGGGAACAGGAGACCGGCCGGTTCGCCGCCTACGTCTGGCTCGACTGACCTACTTCTGCTGCTGCTTCTTCGCAGCCTCTTCCTGCTGCTGCTTCTTCGCCTGCTCCATCAGCGTCTCCGGGTCCGGCGGGGTCGGGTCGACACCGGTCAGCAGCTCGGCCCCGGTGAACGCCACCAGCCCGAACACCCCGCCGGCCTTGGAGACGTCCGGCATCCCGGCGGGCGCCGCCGCCGAGGCGGGAGCGGCGGCGGCGGCCAGCGCGGCCCCGGAGAGCGCGACGGCGGCGAACAGACGATTCGTCTTCTTCATGCCCTGCCCAACGACGGTTCCGGGCACCCGTCACCCTTTTCCACCCGCATGCGGGACACTGGAAGGTCTGCGCCCGAGAACCGGAGGACTTCCCGCGTGAACGACGGACCGCTCATCGTCCAGAGCGACAAGACGCTGCTGCTGGAGATCGACCACCCGAAGGCCGCCGACTGCCGACGGGCCATCGCGCCGTTCGCGGAGCTCGAGCGGGCGCCGGAGCACGTGCACACCTACCGGGTGACGCCGCTCGGCCTGTGGAACGCGCGGGCCGCCGGGCACGACGCCGAGCAGGTGGTGGACGCCCTGGTGAACTACTCGCGCTACCCGGTGCCGCACGCCCTGCTGGTGGACGTGGCCGACACCATGGCCCGGTACGGGCGGCTGCAGCTGTCCAAGCACCCGGTGCACGGCCTGGTGCTGACCACCACCGACCGGCCGGTGCTGGAGGAGGTGCTGCGGTCGAAGAAGATCGTGCCGCTGGTCGGCCAGCGGATCGACCCGGACACCGTGGTCGTGCACCCCTCGGAGCGCGGCCAGATCAAGCAGGTGCTGCTGAAGCTGGGCTGGCCGGCCGAGGACCACGCCGGGTACGTGGACGGCGAGGCGCACCCGATCGAGCTGGACCAGGACGGCTGGCAGCTGCGGCCGTACCAGCAGCAGGCCGTGGAGGGCTTCTGGCACGGCGGCAGCGGCGTCGTGGTGCTGCCCTGCGGCGCGGGCAAGACCCTGGTGGGCGCGGCGGCGATGGCCGAGGCCAAGTCGACCACGCTGATCCTGGTGACCAACACCGTCTCGGCCCGGCAGTGGAAGCACGAGCTGGTGAAGCGGACCTCGCTGACCGAGGACGAGATCGGCGAGTACAGCGGGACGAAGAAGGAGATCCGCCCGGTCACCATCGCCACGTACCAGGTGATGACGACCAAGCGGAAGGGCGTGTACGCGCACCTGGAGCTGTTCGACGCGCGGAACTGGGGCCTGGTGGTCTACGACGAGGTGCACCTGCTGCCCGCGCCGGTCTTCAAGTTCACCGCCGACCTGCAGGCCCGGCGGCGGCTCGGGCTGACCGCCACCCTGGTCCGCGAGGACGGCCGGGAGGGCGACGTGTTCTCGCTGATCGGGCCGAAGCGCTTCGACGCCCCGTGGAAGGAGATCGAGGCGCAGGGCTACATCGCCCCGGCCGACTGCTGCGAGGTCCGGGTGACGCTCACCGACTCGGAGCGGCTGGCGTACGCGACCGCCGAGCCCGAGGAGCGGTACCGCTTCTGCGCCACCACCGCGACCAAGCGGCGGGTGGTGGAGGCACTGGTCAAGAAGCACGAGAAGGACCAGACCCTGATCATCGGTCAGTACATCGACCAGCTGGACGAGTTGGGCGAGGTGCTCGGCGCTCCGGTGATCAAGGGCGAGACCAGCAACGCGCAGCGGGAGAAGCTGTTCGACGCGTTCCGGTCCAAGGAGATCAGCGTGCTGGTGGTCTCCAAGGTGGCCAACTTCTCCATCGACCTGCCGGAGGCGACCGTCGCCATCCAGGTCTCCGGGACCTTCGGTTCCCGGCAGGAGGAGGCCCAGCGGCTGGGCCGGGTGCTGCGGCCGAAGGCGGACGGGCACTCCGCGCACTTCTACTCGGTGGTGGCGCGGGACACCGTGGACCAGGACTTCGCGGCGCACCGCCAGCGCTTCCTGGCCGAGCAGGGCTACGCGTACCGGATCGTGGACGCGGACGACGTGCTCTGACCGGTCGTCAGTACTTGACGCCGTCGCGGCCGAGGAAGACCACGCGGGCGGCGGTGTCGAGGGCGATCCCGACGTTGCGGACGGCCGCGGCGAACGGGCTGCGGCGGCGGCCGGGGGCGACGGGGCGGTGGGTGTGCCGGGTGCTGTTCATGCCTCCACGGTAGGGACCGCCCGGCGCCCCGGGCGTCAGCCCGCAGGGCGCTCCGCTCTCGTCCTTCCGGCGTACCGGCCCCCGACCTCGGGGGGACCGGGCTCCGGGTGAACCCCGAGCAAATGATTGGCATCGCGGCCGGGGGCGGGTCTAGGATCTCCGGTCTTGCCCCCTCCCGAACCGTGGTGCCGTCGTCGCGGCAGCCGTGGGAGCCCGTCCCGGTCGGAAACCGGGCGGCCCACCGTGAGCCAACGACGATCCGCCACCACGAGGTGGCCGGGAAGGTTTGCCGTGCACACCGCCGCTTCACCCGGGGCCGCTTCACCCGGGGCCGCTCCCCTCGGGGCCGATCCGCTCCAGCTCGAACGCGACCACCTGGCCTCCTCCCGCGCGGCCCTGCGCGCGATGCGCGAGGACGCCGAATCGCTGGACCTGCGGGACGTGACGGGGACCTGGGTCTCCGCCGCCGTCCTCCAGCACCAGGTGGAGCAGCGCATCGCCGCACTCGCCGACATGGCGCACACCCCGCTGTTCTTCGGCCGTCTGGACTACCTGCACGCGATCAGCGAGGAGCTGGCCGAGGGCGGCAAGGGCGAGCGCTTCTACATCGGGCGCCGGCACGTGCACGACGCCGGGGGCGACCCGATGGTGATCGACTGGCGCGCGCCGGTCTCCCAGCCCTTCTACCGGGCCAGCCGCACCGAGCCGCTGGACGTCGAGAAGCGCCGCCGGTTCGGTTACACCGGCGGGGAGTTGACCGCCTACGAGGACGAGAACCTGTCCGACCCGGCGGAGACCGACACCACCTCCGCCCTGCTCGCGGCCGAGATCGAGAAGCCCCGCGTCGGCCCGATGCGCGACATCGTGGCCACCATCCAGCCCGAGCAGGACGAGATCGTCCGGGCCGAGATCGGCGGCACCATCTGCGTCCAGGGGGCGCCCGGCACCGGGAAGACCGCCGTCGGCCTGCACCGGGTGGCGTACCTGCTCTACGCGCACCGCGAGCGCCTCGCCAAGTCCGGCACCCTGGTGGTCGGGCCGAACAGCTCCTTCCTGCACTACATCGAGCAGGTCCTGCCCGCCCTGGGCGAGTTGGACGTCGCCCAGGCCACCGTGCAGGAGCTGGTGAAGCACGTCGAGGTGCGCGGCGAGGACTCCGCCGAGGCGGCCTCGGTCAAGGGCGACGCCCGGATGGCCGAGGTGCTGCGGCGAGCCGTGCGCTCCGGCATCACCCTGCCCACCGAGCCGCTGGTGGTGCAGCGCGGCTCCCGGCGCTGGCGGCTGCCGACGTACGAACTGGCCGAGATCGTCGAGGAGTTGACCGGCCGGGAGATCCGGTACGGGGCGGCCGGCGAGGCGCTGCCGCAGCGGATCGCGCACGCGGTGCTGCTCAAGATGGAGCAGGGCGGCGAGGCCCCCGACGACCGGGTGCAGGACTCGGTGGCCCGCAACCCGCAGGTGAAGGCGGCGGTCAAGGCCTGCTGGCCCCCGGTGGACCCGGCCAAGCTGGTGCACCGGCTGCTCTCCGACGCCGCCTTCCTGGCCGCCTGCGCGGAGGGGATCCTCACCGAGGAGGAGCAGGCGGTGGTGCTCTGGCCCAAGCCGGGGCGCTCGGTGCGGACCGCCCCGTGGACCGCCGCCGACGCGGTGCTGGTCGACGAGACCACCGACCTGGTGCGGCGCACCCCCTCGCTCGGCCACGTGGTGCTGGACGAGGCGCAGGACCTCTCCCCCATGCAGTACCGGGCGGTCGGGCGCCGCTGCTCCACCGGCTCGGCCACCGTGCTGGGGGACCTCGCGCAGGGCACCACCCCCTGGGCGACCGGGAGTTGGGCCGAGGCCCTGCACCACCTGGGCAAGGAGGGCGCCCACGTGGAGGAGCTCACCAAGGGCTTCCGGGTGCCCGAGGAGGTCATCGCCTACGCCTCCCGGCTGCTGCCCGCCATCGCCCCCGGCCTGGCCCCCGCCACCTCGGTCCGCGACGCCCCCGGCTCGCTGACCATCGCCCGGGTCTCCCCCGAGGCGCGGGACTCCGCCGTGGTCGAGGCCTGCCGGGCCGCCCTGGAACGGGAGGGCTCCACCGGCCTGATCGCCGCCGACGCCCGGATCGACGCCCTCGGCGAGCTGCTCACCGAGGCCGGCCTCCCCTTCCTCGACCCCGGCACCGAGACCAGCGCCGAGGCCCGCCTCACCCTCGTCCCGGCCTCACTGGCCAAGGGCCTGGAGTACGACTACGTGGTCCTGGAGGAGCCCGCCGCCGTGGTGGCCGGCGAGCCCGACCTGCGGACCGGCCTGCGCCGCCTGTACGTCGCGCTCACCCGCGCCGTCTCCGGGCTCGCGGTGGTGCACGCCGAGCCGCTGCCGGCCGAACTGGACTGAGACGCGCGCAGGGCCCGGGACGCCGTGCAGCGTTCCGGGCCCTGCGCGTGGGGTCGCTCAGCCGTCGATCAGGGCGCGCCACTCGGCGACCTTGGCCGGGTCGACCGGGGTGTCCCAGCCGTTCGCCCGGACCGGGCCGCCGACGTGGAAGGCGTCGAAACCGGCCGCGCGCAGGCCCGGGACGTGCTCGGCCCGCAGGCCGCCGCCGATCAGGATCCGCTGGCGGTAGCCCGGGTCACCGGCCTTGGCGAGCTCGCCGGCCAGCACCTCCTGACCGTCCGTCACACCGGTGGCGGCACCGGAGGTGAGGAAGGTGTCCAGGCCGGGCAGGTCGGCGACGGCGGCGCGCAGGGCGTCCCGGTCGGCGCTGTGGTCGATCGCGCGGTGGAAGGTCCAACGGCAACCGGACACCGCCTCCGCCACGGCCGTGGTGGCGGCCAGGTCGACCGCGCCCTCGGCGTCCAGGAAGCCGAGCACGAACTCCTCGGCGCCCTCGGCGCGCAGCGCGGCGGCCCGCTCGCGCAGCTCGTCCACGCTGCCGGGGGTGAAGCCGTCGCGGATCCGGAGCATCACCCGCAGCGGGATGGAGACGGCGGCGCGGATGGCGGCGAAGTCGGCCAAGGCAGGCGTCAGACCGTCCGCGGCCATGTCGGCGACCAGTTCGAGCCGGTCGGCCCCGCCCGCCTCGGCCGCCTGGGCATCCTGCACCGTCAGGGCGATCACTTCGAACATTGGTCTAGACATATCGCTAACCCTGCCACATCCGGAGGCCGCTGGGCGAGCCCCCTGCACGGGAAACGGAAGGGCCCGCCGGGCGGCGGACCTGGACCGGGGCTGTCTCCTTGGTAGGGCCGGATCAGCGGGCGTCGTTGGGGTGCGTGCCTCGGCGGCGCCGAGGAGGGAGTCCATGCGGAGCATCGGCGACTGACGAGAAGCCGGCGAGGTGCGTGCCCCGGCGGCGGCCGCCCGGCCCTACCAAGGAGACAGCCCCGGGCTTCCGCACCGCCCGACGGGCCCGCATCCCGCGTCCGCCCGTCCGCCGGGTCAGAGCACCGGCACCCCGGCCCGTCGGCCGCCCGTGAGCAGCCGGGCCGCCAACAGCAGGGTGGCCCCGACCAGCAGCGCCGCCGGAGCCAGCCGCCACACGCCGCCGACCTGCTCCCAGAGCGAGAACAGGCTGAACGCGGCGGTCAGCGGCAGCACCGCCAGGCCCACGGCCGCGGGCAGCAGCCTGTCCCGGGCGGCGAACAGCAGCAGCACCAACGGGACCAGCAGGAGCGCCACCGGCCACCAACCGTCCATCAGGTTGCGGGTGCTGTAACCCCCCTGGGCCCGGGTCACGGCGAACCCGGCGGCGGCCCCGGCCAGGATCAGCAGCCGGTCGGCCCGGCCCCGTCCGTCCAGCAGCGCGGCCGGGGCCGCGGCCACCATCGCCCCGCCCACCAGATGGGGCACCACCGCGGTGGCGCTGTAGAAGAAGAACCAGGCGTCCCAGCCGTCCGGCCCCCACAGCCCGGCCGCGAGGTCACCGAGCCGGACCACCGCGAGCAGCGCGACCACCACGCCCAGCGTCCGGGCCGCCCGCCAGGCACCGGTGGCGGCGGCCAGCGCCAGCAGCACCGGGACGACGGCCAGGCCCAGCAGCGCGAGGTTCCCGGTCAGCTCGCCCCAGGGGGCGTGCAGACCCGACCGGGCCGCCTGCCGCATCCGGAACGCCCGCTCGTCGCCGATCCCCGGCAGCACGCTCAGACCGACCAGCGCCCCCGCCAGCAGCGGGGCGCCGGCCGCGAGCAGCCGGCCGCCGAGCGCGGTGTCGGTCAGGCCCGTCCGCATCCGCAGACCGTAGGCCGCCAGGTCGAACGCCTCCCGGGCCGTGGCCAGCCGGCCGGCCCCCGCCGTGACGTCGGCGAACACCTCGGCCAGCTCGTCCCCCCGGTCCCGGCGGTAGCGGGCGGGGTAGAGCGCGAGGGCGGTGCGCAGCGCGACGCTCATGCCGTCGCCCCCTTCGGCGCGGCGACGCCCCCGAGGCGGCGGCGCGCCTCCGTCGCGACGGTGTGCAGCCGCTCGGCCTCGGCGGCCAGCACGCCGCGCCCGCCGTCGGTGAGGGCGTAGGTGCGGCGGGCCCGGCCGTCGACGACCTCCTCCGCGGAGACCTCGATCAGGCCCTGCTGGAGCAGGCGGTCCAGCGCTCCGTAGAGGGTCCCGGTGCGCATCTTCACCCGGCCCCCGGAGATCGCGTCGATCTCCTGGATCAGCGCGTATCCGTGCCGGGGGGCGTCGGCGAGGGCGGTGAGCAGCAGCAGCGTGGGCTCCTGCATGGCACGTTCGGTCATGCACCTACATATATCGCCGGACTGCCTATCCGCGCCACCCCTGCCGCAGCCCGAGGCCGGTGGTCATGCCGGGGGCGCGGCTCGAGGGACGTACGTGGCTGCGCCCCGCAGGGGCGCGGGGAACTGCGCGCCGGGGAACGGCAGCACCTGCAACTGGCTGACGTGCCCTCAGTTGCAGGTGAGCCGCCTTCCGACCCGCGCAGTTCCTCGCGCCCCCAGGGTGACCACTTTCGGCTGCCGGAGGTCAGGCGTCGCGGCGCGCTGCTCCGAGGAGTCCCGCCAGCAGCGGGAGCGCCAGGGCCAGGACGGCGATGCTCGTCCACGGGACGTCGGACGGGCTGAGGACCGGTGGTGCGCCCATCACGCCCGCCACCCGGGAGCGCAGCAGGGCGTACGCCGGGACGAAGCCGCTGACCGTACCGAGCAGTGCGCCGAGCAGCACGATCAGTCCGGCCTGGAGGCCGGCGACGGTCCGCCGGGTGCGGGGCCGGGCCCCGACCGCCGAGAGCACCGCGCGCTCGCGCCGCGCGTCCGCCGCGGCCAGCGCGGTGGAGACCAGCGCGGCGCCGAGCACCACGACTGCCGCGAAGCCGGCGATCGCGATCTGCATCACGCCGTCCTTGGCCCGGAAGCCGCGCTCCACCACGAACTCGGAGTGCGGGGCGAGCCGGGCGACGGTGGCGGCGGCCCGCTGTTCGGCGCGCTCGGTGACCGGTCCGGCGGGCCGCCAGATCAGCCCGGCAGGTGCGACGGCGAGGCCGAGCTGACGGACCGTCCGCTCGCCGATCACCAGCGGCACGTAGCGCTGTCCGGCCGGGAGGTCGACCAGGACGGCGTCCACCGGAACGGTCCTGTACTCCATGGCGGCGCCCTGCATCTGGAGCTCGGCCTTGCCGTCGTGCAGGTACGCCGGATCGGTCACCACCGCCTTGCCCGCCGCCAGCGCGGCCTCGGCGGCCGGGTCGTGCAGGGCCAGCAGGTTGCGCAGCACGGCGGCGTCGCCGACCACCGCCCGGTCGAGCCCGCCCCGGCCGAAGCGGTCGGGACCCTTGGCCTGCACGACGGAGCTGCAGGTGTCGCAGAACCTGTACTCGGCCTGGAAGAGGTCGGCCCGCTCCCCCAGCTCGGGGAGGTCCTGGGGCAGGGCGGTGCGCAGCTGCGGCATCGCGTCCTGGTCGCCGTAGAGGTTGACCCGGACCGAGTTGGCCGGCTGGAGCATCCGGTAGCCGGCCCGGTCCTGGGCCTCGGCGCCGGAGGTGTGCACCCCGACCGCGACGGCGCCGGCCACCGCGGCGAGCACCGCGGCGACGGCCGGGGCGGTCCGCGAGCGGTGCCGGGAGGCGTCCCGTAGGGCCAGCCGGGGGCCGACCGGGAACCAGCGGGCCAGCTTCCCGAGCCCGGCCAGCAGCAGCGGGGTGACGAGCAGCAGCCCGAGCTCGGCCAGCACGCCGCCGCCCAGCACCGTGAGGGTCCGGACGGACAGCCCGGCCAGTACCGGCATCCCGCCGACCGGTGCGAGCACCGCCCCGCCGATCGCCAGTGCGGCCCCGGCCACGCCCAGGGCCAGGCCCGCCAGCGGCACCCAGCGGCCGGAGCGGCGCACCGGGTCACGGTCGGCCAGCCCGGCCAGCACCTCGCGGCGTCCGGCCTGGAGGGCGGGTTGCAGGGCGGCGGCCAGGGCGGTGACCACGCCGACCAGCAGGATCAGCAGCAGGTCGGACGGACGGATCGTCAGGGCGCCGAAGCGGCTGCCACCCCAGGCCTCGATCTGCGGGCGGAGAGCGGAGACCAGCAGGATGCCGAGCACACCGCCGGCCGCGGCACCGACCGCGCCGAGCACCAGACCGCCGCCGAGCACCACGGTGCGGACGTGACCGGGGCGGCCGCCGGCGAAGACCTCGGACAGGCGTTGGCGGGCGAAGTCGAGCATCAGGCGGACGGCTTCGTCGATCTGCGGGGACGGGTTCTCCAGGCGCAT